>CAYVJW010000071.1:0-8752 GCA_964451885.1 uncultured Candidatus Peribacteria bacterium
TAATATACGGTCTTTAAGCCGATTCTGCTAAGTGTGTACTGATTAATCGCTCCCCACAACTTCATGTCATATAAATTTCTAAAAAAGTCTCCGCATATCCCGATATGCCTCGATTTTTTATAAATTCATCTGACATAAATCTGGGCGAACTTGAAAATTTATTTTTTCTTGCGCCCTAATTCGGAACTTGACAGTAGTATTAATTATGTGTATATAAAAAGCATTGTGTACTATTTTTAATTTTCAAATTCATATGAGAAATCAGGAAGTTTATGATGATTATATTACTAACATAGAAATAAGAGAAAGAAATCCATTTTCTTCTGCAATTGAATCTCTCATCGATCCAGATTTTGCAACTCAAGTTTGGCCTGAATACGTTACCGAAAACAAGGTTTTTAGAGAACAAATGGAAGAACGGATAAAACTCAGTGAAAGACTTGAAGTTGTGCAATCCCATATTCGACGCCCAGACACATCACTTGAAGATACCATAGTTCTGCAACATATTACCGAAGAACAAGCGGCTGATTTTTACGAATCACTAACTCATCTACTAGAAAATAATCCCGAATACAGTCGCATAATTCTATATATTCCATTTGAGTTTTTACCAAATGTAGACTGGAAACCAAATACAGAAAGATTAAAAAGACAAGTGGAACTATTTAGACAAACTTATCTCAGTCTGTGGCAAAAATTGTTATTCATTCATGATGTTCGAGCTAATTTTGTAGATGGGGATGTGCTGGAAACTGAGATGCGAGATGGTGATCTTCCACGTGTTGTAAAGGCAGCTCATTTGATACCTTTTCTTGTGAAAAAAGGATGGATAAAACCAGGGGATGTTATATCAATGATAGAAACAAGTGAAGATGAAACCCTTCGGCAGAGTATTGCCGATTCACTCCCTGTTTTATCTGACTTAGGTTTTTTAGATGAAAAAGTATTATCGAGAATGGCAGAGTCAAAAGATACACTCGTGCGTAGTATGGCAAAAATCATTTCTTTTCAAGGGAGTAAAGTAAATGAAATTGAAGCCAAAGTTATAAATATCGCCACACTTCAAATGGATTTAGATAGAAAGTTTGCGCAGATTGACGCTGATGATTTAGGAAGGGATACCGAGAAACGTAAAAATTGGATTAGAAAGGTCAATAAACAAAAAGCCATAGAGGCAGCCGGAGATGAAGTTTGTTTATCTATTCAACACGGTTTACTTACTGATGAGGCAGTTCATCAGCTAGCCATTCCCGAAGCCCATCTTCCAGGTCAACTCGCCCTTATTGATGGGATAAGAAAAGCAATTGAATTAATTGCCAAAAGTGATTTGGATCAGGCTCGTTCATTGTATAATGAAAGATTTAAGGACGTTCTTCTGGATCTTTGGCCGATTCGAAACGCTGCAATTCAAAACTACTTAAGAAAATTATTTTTTAGGATCTATAATCTTAATATTGCAGATGAAGAAACATTGGTTTCCCTTGGTATTTCACTGCCAAAGCTAGGAGGTCCTTTTTCTGACAATTTAAAGTTAATGCATGAGGAAATGAGTGAAATACAAACTATGGCTCTGTCAATTGAGTCACACCCTGAACTGATACAATATGTATATCCTGTGGTGCTCACTTTTGGATCAAGATTGAAAGGATATGGAACTCTGGATGCGGATATAGATGTCGGTGTTTTTGTGAGACCAACTGTACCTGCCGAATTGCGCGAAAGAGTTCAAACATTGCTCAGGGAAATATTTGTTCATGATAAGATAAGAGGGGACGTAGTAGAATTTTGGCTCGAAGAAACCGAAAATGGTCTGTCTGTGCGTAATTTCGAAACACATGATGTTTCATTGGGGGAACGTTCCTGGACGCATATACTTTTTGGCGCTGCGTGGGAAGGGAATAATAATGATATACAAGAACTTTATGATAAATTACTTTCTCCTTATTTTTTTGAAACAAAGGAACAGATTTATGGAAGAGACGCAAGAGGGTTATATATAGAAGAAATGGAAAGAGATACCCTGCAATACAGACTGATGCATAAAGGGTATGCACAATTTTTTCCTTCCTATGGTGGAATTCAAAGTCTTCATTCAGATCAGATTGATGGACAAAGTATGTTTTGGGATTCAGGATATAGGCAACTTGCGACAAAGCTCTTTGTGGAAAGAGTTTTTTTGCCGAAACTCCAAGTGGTTGATTAAATTAAATGGTGTCACACGAAAAAACCCCAGAGCGCAAAGCGCCCTGGAGCTGAAAGCAGATGTCCGTATCGTTGGATCGAACAATCTGACTGTAAAGTGATACACCCTTTCGGGGGCTTCACCCAAAAGCATTCCCTAAAAAGAGACACTTAGGTTCTTCGCACCCGGAGTGTTTTTGGTTTTAAACCACTCGTTGGTCCTCGTAAACACGACCGCCAATCCCACCGGGCATCCGACTCCTTCCGGGAACTCCGCCGCTGATCTGATTCCAGGGAATCGCTGCCCCCAACTGATGGAGGGCCGTGATGTATGTCAGCTCGGTTTGCCCCGCCGTAACATTGGGGAGCTCGATGACTCCGAGAACATATTGCTTCAGATTCGCTTCGAGGCGCGGATAATCGGACGAAACTGCGACACCGAGCTTCTTGAGCATCTGATCGCGATTCGTTGCACCAACATGCCCCGGAAGAGTTGATTTTTCGAGAGTGGCTCGGATCTGTTGCGCATCGTAGGCGAGAGCCATCGCCACCGGAATACCGGTGCCCGCAAAAATTCGGTTGATGCTGTCGATGAGTCCCTCAGCCGACGCCCTCAAATTATCGGTTGGAGGTGGTGCCATCATACCTGTTGGCATACCGCCGCCTCCGGCGAGCGCCCCTAAAGCCGACATCATTGCTGCAGGATTCGCCATGCCCTTTTGCCAGGAATCCAGCCACCCAATGAGAAGCTCCTGAAATGAGACGAGAGAATCCCACAGGTTCTCGTCGATCTTACTCAGAAGAGCCTTCTTACGGGACTGAGTTGCATATCGACCGGTTGCACCGGGAATTGCAGCGAAGATCTCGGCATAGTTTCGTTCCGTGAGAGCTTTCTGCATTTCAAAAAACTCGGTAGGAACGGGTTCATCCAGAGACATTGCATGCTCTTCCATTGCGTCAACAATACGGGATGGAAGACCATAGAGCCCCACACGATTCGCAAGGGCGGCACTTACAGTACCGATAACCGTCTCACGACTAAATTTCAGAGCTCCACCGATCTTGAGAGCCTGAAGCCACGACCCGTCATCCGGGAGCTTCGGAAGTACATCAAGAGTTCCCATTCCTGATATCGGACTCGCAACCGACTCCGTCGGAGAAGTTGTCGGTTTGATGGCTGCAAGCAGCTTCTTCGCCCTAACCGGCTTCATGCCAATACTGCCGAGCAAATTCTCTTCGAGGAAGGCAAGGTCTCCCTCCCCCTCGACACCCAGGTCTTTCCGGATCTTACTGATCATGTCGTCGTCCACCCCGAGAGCTTTCAGCTTCGCGTCTACGGGAGCGGCCGCCGTTGTGGCACTGGTATCCGTGTTCGGGGCGCTGGGGGTTTCTTCCTTCGGGGTACCGGCTGCTGAACCTTTACCCGTTTTGTCACTTTTTGTTTCGTCACTCATTTGACATCTCCTCTGGTTCTGTTTGGATGGATAAGTGTTTTGTGTTTCTCCGTCGGGCCAAAAGAAAGCATCCTCACCGGGACACCTAATCTTTCTCCCAATACACCTGCACAGAGCTTAGTACATTCCTGTTGCTCTGCTCCAGGTGGTAGTTCATGGGTCGTTATCTCGGGCTTGCACTTCAAAAGCGCTTCTCCGAGACGTTCCTGGTAAGCATACTGCGCCTTCCCTTCTCCGTGTCGTACCTTTATTGCCCCCGAAGGAGTAAAACAGGTTTGATCATCGGTTCCGGAATAGCGGTTGCAAACTTTCCAAGCTTTGTTTTTTTGAATCTGGTCAAACCACGTGATGGCCAAGCCATCAAACGCAGTCGGACCTCCACAGACTTCGATCGCATAACGAAGCAAAACGAGGTCTAGTGGACCAACTCTCACTTTCCCTTGATACCGGTTTTCGTCTTTGTTGCTGCCAGGCAGCAGACGTTCTCCCATATCAGGATCAGCTGTTGGCATAGGACCGGCTCCGTGCCGGATCGCGTACGCTCGACATACGCCAATATTCACAATATCACTCGTAAAACCAGATTCCCGAAGCATTGCCTGCGTGAAACGTGGCAAAGTTCGGATGGCGCTGGTGTGGGGGTGAAAACCGTGAAGATTGTCCGTGAGAATACCATGCGAGGTTTCGACCACGGCGATACCTTCACGAGACAGAATCTTCTTCAGGTAGTCGTGATCGACAATTTTTGCTTGCGCGGCAACTGCACGGAATCTCGTGACGATGTAGTCGAGAAAACCAGGGTCATTGAGACGGTCAACTTCTTCTTCAACAGCACTTTGATCTTGAGGGAGAAAATCCCCCCCAATAATCGGTTGCAGGTCTCGGAGTTTCTGATCGCGAACCGCGGCAACCAGATCTCGCAGATCGGCGCGTGATAAATCACGCGCATAAATCGCAAGTTCCGGAAGTCGAAGTGAATCGCGAAAAGCCTCTCCTACTCCTGTGCCAATCGTACCTCGGGGGTTGTTACCTCGCGCCATTTCTTTGAGGCGCGAGGCAATTCCATGATACGGAGTAGCACAAAGGGCTGTTTCATCTACGGTAAGCAGATCGAATGGAGCGTGAACACCGCATTGATACCGCAGTGCTGTGGCTTCATTCAGAAGGCCTTCCGGTGTGACCACGAAGCGAGAGGTGATATGTGTTTTCACTCCCTCGAATGTTCCACAACCAAACTGGCTAAAAGCGAATTTTTCACCAGATGATGTACAAACACCGTGACTTCCTTGAGCCCCGCCAACCTTGAGGAGAGTGTGGGCACTCGTCATATGACTGATTTTGTGCACCACACCCCCCTTGCCACCGTCTCCTGGACCCAGGTCGGTGACGATGTATATCTTCTTGGTCATAGCCACCTCCTTGAGACATTTTAATGATGAATTGTCAGACCCACTCAATCGAATCCTCCTCTTCTGAACCTGTGCCGGAATTTTCGCGGACCTCGTCTGGCTCAACTGGCCACGGGTCGGTCTTATTCCGGAACAAGTCTCCTTTCTGGGGAAACTTTTTGAAAATCGGGACGCCTGCCTGTTCCCCAATGGGAATGTTGGCAACTGAGCGCTGAATAGCCTTGGCATCTGTAGCCGACACGTTGTGACGACGAAGAAAATCCACGCACGATCCAAGATCAATCCTATCCTCCGTCAAACCGATGATGGTGGCTTGTACCTGAGGGAGCACTTGCGTACTCGGGAGCATAACGACCCGGTCTGAGCCGAACACTTCTGTCCAGAAACTGGCTGTTTTATGATTGTCTCCAACCTGCAGAAAGAACGCATGAGCGCGCTCCAACAGGTCCTGAACCACCTCTCGAGTGAGAAGGTAACGGCGATCAATTTCATGACCGTTCTCCTTCCCCTTCTTAAACACATCCGGGCCAAAAATACGGATCAGTTCCCGCTCATCGAGTTGATCCCGAGCCGGTGCATCCGAGACGGTGAAGTCGTAGGATTTCAGCCCGAGTCGACAGATATGGGCCGCCGTGAGGTATGCCGCTCCGAAAAGGCCGTAGTGAGGATCTTCCGCAAAATCACCCCCACCCCGTTCGGGAACCATCAAGGTGAGTTGCTGGACGATTTTTTCCGCATGCATCTCAAATTGAGGACGACACAGAGGGAAGTTGTCTCCCACATCGCCGAAAATTCCGGTTGCGATCTGGAGGTCATATCCGGGTAGCACGTCGCTACATGCTTCGTGCATATTCGGTAGCACCTCTAACGCTACATCGACATTGTGTCCCATGCTTCCCGTCGTATCGACGCGGGTTTCAATCGGCATTGGGGGGCCGACGAGCAGTTTCCATAACCCGTTTGGTAGTTTCTCCAATCGGGGCCGAGATTCACGAATCACGCCGTACCCACTCGGGTCAACGAGAGGATCCAGTTTGCCTGTTTCGCGAGCCTGTTGTTCGGCTCTATAAGTGGAACTTCTTCCTGGCCCCGAGGAGTGCTCTTTTCTGCTTTTCGTGTAACTCGCACTTGAAAAAGTAAATTTTCCCATGGTTATTCTCCCTTCATCTGGTAAGTAGTGAATTGGTAAAACTCACGTTGCCACAGCCCATCAACGAGCTTATAAAAACGTTCGTGAGCCTTACTTGGGTTGGATTCTGCTCCATCAGACAATCTCAGGAGATGATCGCGGTAGCGACCATATCCTTCGTCGCCATCATCGGGGATCATGCGGTTCCCCACATTCCCCCCCAAAGCGACAATAACCGTCTTAGCTGCCTGGGAAATTTCCTTCTTCCTTATTTCAGGCGGCACCTGGTTTGAATAGAACTGCGAAGCTGTCCAATCGAACAAGACCGCATAATGCTGATCCGGTTCGAGAAGAACATTGCCGGCATTGATCCGACCAACGGAAATCCCCTGCGAATGTGCGAAAACAAGGAGCTTGAGAAGTTTCCCCATGATCCAGACGCTTGTGCGCATATCAACTCGCAGATGATCCTTTTTTACCATCCTTGCGATAGGAACCATTGCCGCTGGATTCTCAACATTCCTGAACCCAAGAACGTTAATCCGAGTCCCATCGACCAGGAAAGTGTCAACGAGCTCCGGAAAACCCAACTGATAGTTCAAGAGAACCTTGGGATCCTCTCGGACCTTCGCGTACTCCTTTTCAAGATGAAGAGCGTTTTGTTTAAGTTCATTGAGAACGTAGCCAAAACGATCCAGAAGACCGTTTTGGCCCTCTTGAGCAACCTGGAACAAAAAGGCTTTTCCTGTCTCCACCTGCACATACAGGTAGAGCCGAAACCCCTCAGTCGTCCCAACCAGTTTTCCTGCCTCATAAGGTAGGTCTTGCCTTGTGAAAGTTCTAATCATGTATGCACCTCCTTTGTCCTTTGTACCCGTAAGGCCTGCAACAGTTTTCTAGGGATTAACATTTTCATGTCCTTTCTTTTTGTTTTACCGAAATGTAAAAGAACTCTGGATAAGCTCTCTTACAAAAATCAGGAGACAACTATCCGACTGTGATAAACAACAGTAAATTACTTGTAATCTATTTTCGTACTCCTGTCAAGTCTGTTTCTAGATCAGTCCGTTTCTAGATCAGTCCAATCTCGGAGGAGGAAAAGATATTAAAATTGGTAAGTTATTTTCTGCCATGTTCCTTATTTCTGGAGATTATCGTTGTTTTTACTTGGCATGGCTAAAAATTAATACCGATGAAAGACTATCTCACCTTCGTGATTATTCACCAAAAGCAGAGCCAAAAGTCCCTAGCGGATTAGATGCATTGACTGGAGCATTAGCCGACTTCATGGATGTTTTTGGAATAGACGAAAAAAATTTTTATATGATGCAAATTTTTAAGTTTAGGGACTGTAACAGGATAAGTTGTAGAAGTTCGCTCAAGATTTATGTTAGCTTCATTCGATCTTTTTAATAAAAAAGTTGAGGCGTAGTCATCCCTACGGCGAATCTTTTTTATTAAAAAATCGGATGAAAATGACATGAAGTTTGAGATGAAATTGTATAAGTTATTTTGTTGCAATTCCTTACCAAAAACAGAGGAACATAATACATGATGCATGCCAGTAAATGAAGAGAGCTGAAATAATTCCTATTATAGTTAATGTATAAACTGAAACTATGACTGTTTTTTTTATGTATTTTTTAGTTTTTACTTTCATGAGAAAAATTCAAATTATGGCTAAGCCATTCTTAAATAACATAGTGTGTACCCCTTGCGTAAAGCTCTAAAGCTCAACATCTTATGTCATTTTATATTTAATCTGCTATAAAGAGTTACCACGATGGATCTCCAAGACCTGGCATTGTAATAATCGCATAAATTGCACAAAGTGTATATGCACCCCAAAGAGCAAATACAAGAATGAAGAAAATTTCTAATCCCCTTAAACATTTTTTTAATTTTGTTTTCATAAAAATTCTTGAATAAGTTCTAAAATAATCTCTTTCTTTTCAGGAGTAACTCCTTGAAGATCTGTTATAAGATCTTCATTTTCTTTTGCCATATAAAAAAGCTCCAAAGGTTCTTTATCTGGATAATTTTTTGCATACTCTCTTCCTTGAAAATTATTCCAAAGGTCCATGATATTTGCTCTGGTAAAATCTTCTTTATTTCTCAATTCTTTCCAAAAAACCTCATGATGGCTCGTGATAATGGTTGCATTTTCCACTCCAAATTTACGAACCAAAATCACATTCCAACAAAAATGACGACAAGCATCTACTTCATTATCGTCAAGAAAGCGATTTTTTTTTCCCTCTTCATTGATAGTAAAGAAATTATGTTTATCCGCATATTGACAAGAAATATCTTGTGCCTGTCTTACTGTATTACGTATGGCAAAGGGCTCTATAAATTTTTTCCTTATTAAATCCAACCACTGTGAAGTTTTAGATAGCCAACGTTCTATAAAATTCTTTTGATCATATTTTTTCCCTCCAATAATCTCTATCTTCACCTGCTCCAAAAGAGGTGTTTCATCATACCAAATCTCAACAGAAAAATCCTTTTCACTAAAAACAAATATTAACCGAAAAACTCGCAGTATACAATAAATAACATGTACTTGCAAGCCA
>CAYVJW010000072.1:0-8489 GCA_964451885.1 uncultured Candidatus Peribacteria bacterium
GGCGTTTTCATATTCGGCTTTTTGCTTTTGAAAGCGGGCTTCTTCTTCATGAATTTGAGGTCCTTCTTGTTCAAGAACAAGTTCAAAAACAAGAAGAACCTCAAATTCATGAAGAAGAAGCCCTCATTCAAAAGCAAAAAGCCGAATATGAAAACGCCAAGAAAAATCACGCCAGAGACATGCATTTTTTGAGAAAAGAACTGGAAACAAAAGTAGAAAGCGGAGAAATAGAATGGGAAGAAATGAGAAAAGCACTGTGGGACAAAGAAAAAGATTTTCGTAACGGAATGACGAAAAAGTTAGAAGCATCACGGAAGGCTGCAGAAGAAACAAGTCCCCAGGAATAAAAGTAACGAACGGACAAGGGGAAATTCGCACAGAAGCAAGGTTCTAATAGTTTTTATCCGTAAAGATTTTCTACAATATTTCTCTGGTCAGTATTGAACTTACCAGCTTCTTCTATCGGATCAATCACGCAACTTCCGTAAAGATCCATGTTATGCACAGCTCTCCTAATCCCTGACATTTCAGCAATTTGCCGCAAGCTAGGAATAACACAAATAAGGGCATTCGGAAATCCCTCCTGAAGCGCGGTCATATGAGCCTGATAATCCCTGCTCCCTACTAAATGCGGACACACATAAACATTTGGAAACTCATACTCATTCCGGATTTTATTGGCCGTACCAAGCACTCGAATGTTGGAATATCCGCCCAATAAAACAAAAACGTACTTTTCCCTTTCTTCCAGCGTTAATTTCAAAACATCTTTTCCAATGATTTGCTCCATCTTTTCATGAAAAAGCCGGACAGGCATAGCCAAAGTACTGGTATTAATAACCTCAGCATGAGATACTATATCCTTTATCGGAGACACAAACTCCGCCCCCTCAGTTCCTTCGACCGCATGGGAGCCAAACCGGAGCAGTTCAACTTGTTGCCTCGAATCACTCGGATCATGTGAATCATTCAAAAAAAGCATATGAATGTCAGCCCCACCCCGTTTTGCGTGCAGGGCTTCTTGCAGATATGCAGGAATCGGCCCGTCCCCATACGTTTCTCCTTCCCCCATCAATCGATCTACTTCCCGCCTCCCCATATGCACCTTTACATCCCGGAATCGCTTTTCGGGAGACATAAAGTCATTAATAAGGCTGTCACCAATGATAATAGTTTGTGTTTCCAGCATAAACAGTAAAAACAAATAATTTGAACAGCTTTCTAATATAATAAAAAATATAAAATGTCAAATCTAAAGATTTGTTTTATACCCCCGCTTGCAGCAAGGTTGTTCATTCAAGGGAAAATACCTAATGAACAATTATTTTGTTCATGTCGGACCAAGTGGAAAGAAATTCGAACCTTTTTTATATGCAAAAAAGCACTATCACCTGATGAATTAGTGGACAAAATGGTGACGTTGGACATGATAAGCTGAGTCTGGGGTATAAAAAATTTCATACATTTTTTCTAGTTCTTCTGCTCTATATTTTTCTAATGATTTTTTAGTTTCATCATATTTCCTCGTCTTGTTTTTTTCGTTAATTAAATCACCTAAGCTGGTATCTGCAACAAAATCATAAGCAATTTCTTTTATGTTGTTTGTAAAAGTTAAAACATCCTCACCAAAGGCGTCATCAATTAACCCCATTTTGATAGCTTCTTTTGTGCTGATGGGCAAACATTCTTCTGTTATTTTTAGTGCGTTTTTTTGACCCACTCTTCTAGGCAAAAGATAAGTCCAATATTCAGAACCATAAAGCCCCAATTTTTTATAGTGAGGATTTAGTACAATTCCTTGACGGGCAAAAACTTTGTCAGCAGCCAAAGCAAGCATAACACCGCCAGCACCAGCATTCCCCTGCATTGCAGAAATTACATACTGCTTATCCGTTTGAATTATCTCACGAACTAAATCATTGATAGCATTTATATTGTTCCATGACTCATCAGCCGCACACTCTGAATTTTCGATTACATTTAAATGTATTCCATTCGACCAAATATCATACCCTCCCATCAATACAATTACACGAATATCACGCTGTTTAATTTCTTTTAGAGCATTAGCTAGCCTATCACATTGGTCAGTGCACATAGCTCCATTGTAAAAATCAAAATGTAAAAATCCCACATTATTTACTTCGACATAGGAAATTTCCCTAAAAGTAGGTACGTTCTCATAATCATCTAATAAATCTAAATTAGATTCGGGGATTGTGGAAAGCATATTATCCAAAGCCAGTGTTGCAGGAAGTTTAATACCTCCACGCTTCTTTTTTAGATGAGATATCCATATTGCTCCATTCCCAGTTCCAATACAAATGGCACCATGTCTCCTTGCTATTATTCGTTTTGGACTACCTCGAAGTTTGCCCTCATTACAAGCACCGAACATAAAATAGGATTCTCCATAAAAAGAATCCAAAACACCTGGAGTACTGTCACTTGCTCTAATCTTTCGTATAATTTCTGCAGAATTAGCATTCCAATCAATTTTTCGGTCATTTCTTTTTACAGGAGCATTCCACCGCCCTTTAATTTTCGGATTTGCATAGTCCAAAGGTTCCGGTTTGAAAAAAGGATTTTGGAAGTTTTGTACAGCTTGCATGATTCCTTTTTCAGCCGCTTGCGTTACCTCATGTCGATATAAGTTGCTTTTGGTTGTCTCTCTCATTGGAAATGTATGAGAACTCCAAATACTTCCAGCATCCATATCATCTATAGCCTCTATGATAGTTACGCCCCATTCTTTTTTGTTTCTCATTATCGCCCAATCGAGAGAATATGCCCCTCTGTCTCCTTTTATTCCTGGATGAACAATTAAACATTTGTAGTTTTTCCATATTTTTTTAGGAATTGGTGTTTTTAGAAAAGGACAGATGATAATATCTGGAGAATATTTTTCCACTTCCTTTATCATCAACTCTGCATTGGTAGCAACATGAACTTCTAGCTCGTTTTCTAGGAATTTTAATTCAAGCCAGACTCTTTGGCTTAACCCATTATGACGAGTAATAATGAATAAAATTCTCATCGATTATTTTTTTTGAGTAACTAACTAAGTTGATGATAGTATTCTCTGCATTATTTTTGTACATTATAAGTCCTTCCTCTCTTTCTTCTTCATCCTTGCACAGCTTTCATCCAGTATGCGATTTCCCTTTCGGGTATTCGCATATTCATATGCCTTCTGATGGCTGTATCCATATTTCCTCAGATTCCGGTATCTCGTCTTCACATTCTTCCATTGTTTCCAATAGCACATTCTCAATCGACGTCTCATATGTTCTCCCGTTTCTTCCAGGAATCTTTTCATATCAGCTATTCGATAGTAGCCTATCCAGCCTCGTATCACTTGGTTTATTCTTTCTATTCTCTGTCCCATACTCCATCCCCTATTTCTTCCTGTTAACCAGTGGACTTTTTTTTTATTCTTTCTTTTGATACTTCAGCGGCTCTAATACTTATTCCTCCTTGCCTTGTTATAGAAGGACATTCCTAGGAATTTCCTCTGCGTAGCTAGTCCCGTTCCACTCTTTTCTCGGTTTACTTTCAGTTTCAGTTCCGTTTCTATATAAGCAGTTATACCTTCTCTCACTCGCTCGGCGGCCTTCCTCGTTTTCACGTAGGTCTGACAATCATCGGCAGAATCGGTGTCCTCGTTTCTCTAGTTCCTTATCCAAGTCATCCAATATTATATTTGATAGGAGTGGACTCAGAGGACCTCCTTGCGGAGTTCCTTTCTCAGTCCTGACTTGTACTCCATTTTCTAGTATTCCAGTCTGTAGCATCTTTCGTATCAGTTTATGAAGTCGATTTTCTCCGGGGGTTTTCCTCATCATTTTTACCATCAATTTGTCATGATTCACTTCGTCGAAGAACAAATTCCGTATTCTTCTTGACTAAAAATCATTTTTTCTATAGAATTTCAATAGAAAATAATATTATAAAAAATGAACTCAACAATAATGGTTCAAAAATCCATAAAAGATCAAGCTTTAAAGAAGGCTAAGTCTGAAGGCTTTGCTTTGAGTACTATCGTAAAAATATTACTCCAAGACTATGTGCAAGGGCAGATTCGGATAGGTACCTTTTCTAATAACGATGTAAAAGTAAATAAGGTGGAAGTTCTTGATGTTGATAAAGAAACACAAGAAATAATGAATAATGCAGTAAAGAAATGGCGACATAAATTTTCCTAAATGAGAATTATCGTATTTACTCGAACACTCGTTAAAAACGAGTACTTATCCTCAGAAGATGTTGATGTCATAGTAAAAAGTTGCAAAAAATGTATTTTCACTCGAATCAAAGGCAAATCTTTACCAACTGGTTCGAGTTTGATAAAGATATATACCACAACAATTCAAGGCACACGAAGAATTGTGATCTTATTTGATGAGGAGAGCAAAGCAGGACATTTCCTTTTTTTTCGCTCAAAAGATGATTCAATTGGAAAAAACATAAGTATCAAAAATCCATCTTTCAAAAAGTTACTTCAAAAATATTTAATACTTTGGGACAGAGATATGGAATCTGATAATTATGATATCATCAAACTTAGTTGATCATTCGGCTTGGCATGTAAGTCATTACCCAAAATCGAATGCGATTTGATTTGATTTTGAGAGGAGAAGACGATGGAGTAAATGGAGCTTTTTTCGTAGTATGACGAAGAAAAAAACGAAATGTCGTAATCATCTTTGACGATGGCAGGACTTGATGAACTTTATCCGAACCTTTTCTAAAGAACAAAATAAGCATTTCTAAAAAAAATACTTTTTGTTAAAGTTAGACTGTATTTATGAATTCAAAAATAAATCCCCCAACCACTCTTTTTCCAAAAAGATATCCACGTCGAGGAGATATTTGGATGGTTGATTTAAGGTATAATATAGGATCCGAACAAAATGGAGTTCGCCCTTGCCTGGTTCTTAATAAGCCAGCCAAAAGGGAACGAACCTGTATCATTGTTCCTTCTTCAAGTACCAAAAGAAAGTATTCATACGAAATTCAAAATTATATTTTTTTAATCCACCAAATCCGAGTCGTTGACACCACCCGTTTTACCCGAAAGATATCTAGATTTTCAGAAAAAGATACTAACAAGGTATATAAAAAAGTACTCAATTTTCTGTCATAAAAAGAACCCCCCACCCCAGTATAACCGGGGGAGGGTCGGTCTGCACCTCGACGAATCGAGGCCAGAAGTTAAATCCAGTGTAGTCTCATTTCTCTTTAAAGTCAATAAAAACACGAACAACTTTGAGAAGAAATGTTTTCTAGTAGAGAGGACAGATCCCCTGAATTTACCGTATTTCCTCACCAGAAGAGATAGTGATAGACGTTTTTTATCTTAATATGGTTGCGAGGAGGTAGAGGATTCAATCACTTCTAGTTCTTTCCTCTCCCTTTCCTCCTGTTCTACTTCTGCCTTTAACTTCTCCATCACACCTTTTATCCCTATTCCTACATTGTTTGTTACTTCTATTTCGTTCTTAGCAGTTCCTTTAATATGCCCCTTTAGTTTGAAAGCCAATTCAATTTCGCCTCGCCTATTACCCTTCTTGTTTCTTATATCTTCCATTAGCACGCTCAAAAGAAACCTATCCGTTAGTCCGCTTGCTTCGCAGATCTCCAAAAAGCCTGTAGACTGTGTTAGTTTCTGTGGTGTGTGTGCGGTGTTTTCACTATAACCTGCTTCGATCATTGCCTTTGTTACATTCCCACCATTCCTAACGATTGCATGAGCCGCTTTCCTTTGTCTTTCTGTTGCCATTTTTAGAAGAGATTAAGAAGATATTAGTCATTACTACCCACCAAAGATTAGCTAGTCTGTTCTTTGTAGCGTGCTACAATATCTGAAACAGATCTCCCTTTGTCTCGAAGCTTTAGAATCTCCTGTAATCGCTTGCTTGCTTCTGCTCTGGGATAGTATCGGGCTAATCGTTGCCCTTGCTGTTCAAAAGGAAGTATCCCCAACTCTGCGTAGTATTTTACGGTGCTGTATCTGACATCATTGAACTCTGCCAACTCTGACATCTTTAGGAAGTCTTGTTCTTTTAGTTCTTCGATGGTTCGTTTCCTTGGCATTTTTTCTCTTTAAAAGTTATGAAATTCACCCCTCTTTTTCTACTTCCTGTAATTAGGATTATCGGAAGTAGAAGGCTTATTTTTGTTTTTTTTCTTCTTCTCAAGTAGGGATTCAAACTCGCCCCTTGTTAGTTTCGCTTGTTTCAGGATTGAGCAGAATGTACCAGCAGTTAGAACCTTTCTATTGTCTGGGACAGTTACAGGAAGTCCCTTTTCATTCTGTAATTTGATGTGTGAGCCTGCCTGAGCTGACCGAAAGAAGCCCAACATGTTTAGTACTTTTAGTACCTGCTTTGTGCTGTAGCGTTTAGGCATGTTTTAGTATTTCAAATTCCCCAAAGATAGGTTCTTGTCTTGTTACAGGCTCTTCTTTAGTACCTTCAAAGTGTAGGTTTAGAGCTTCCTGTAAATTGTTAATAGCCTCATCTCTAGTTTCTCCCTGAGAGGCTACATCTGTGTCTAATGACTGTGCAGTCCACAAATCATCTTCTCGCCAAGCAATGTATGCCATTTTCATCTTTTATAGATTAAGAATTAAAAACTAACTCCGCTAAAGGTCTTATAATATCTGGGTAGATCAGCCTGCCTCTTTATGCTGTCATTATAGACCTGCAGCATCTCTAGTCCGCTGTGCCTTGTATAACGAGCAACTTCCAGTAGATCTCCCTTATAATTTTTTATTAGCTTCGTGGTAAAGTAGTGCCTAAATCCGTGAGTAGTTTTGTCTATCCCTGCCCCTGTTAATGCACTTTTGACAATCAATCTTATTGCTCTGGTTGTTAGTCTCTTGTTCTTACTGTTGTTGCTATCACTAGTGAACAATGCTCCATCTACTTTTTTACTGGACTTCAAATAGTCCTTTAAGGAAGAAATAGTTTCAGGATGTAGGCTTACTAGTTCTTTGTCGTCTTTCCCCTTCCCCAAAACCAATGCTGTCTTAGCTACAAAATCAAGATCCTTCACATCGAGCCTAGTAATTTCTATCTGTCTTAGCCCCTGCAATGCTAGAAGACTCAGGATTGCTCTCAGTCGAGAGTTCTTGGGTGTTTTGGGAAGTTGTGCCACCTCTTTAATTAAAACGCTTATTTCGGCATCATTTAGCCCCCTCTTTCTTATGCTTCTTGTCCTGTCTGAAAGTTTTTACATTTTGGGTGATGTCGGGGATCAGTCCTGCCCTGTTCATTTCTCGAAGGAGAACCTTCGCAGTAATCAAGTACTTGTTTTTGGTAGATATGCTTAAATCGGAACGATCTCCCAACATACGCTTGAAGTGAAGGAAGCTATACTTGTGAAACTTCACTCCTTGTGCAAACGCAAGAAATAGTCCAATCCTCGCCTTATAGTCCTTACGTGTATTCTCGCTCACATCCAGCTGGTCAAACAACCTTTCCGCATGTTCTTTTATGTCTCCTAGAAGCATGAGGGGGGTGCGCGGATTTTCGACTCTTCTTATTGGAGAAATTGTTGTAGCTGTTGCAGGAATAGTCATGATAGAGAAGCTTGATACTTACTACTTCGATTATAGATCGTGGTGTGTTGCTGTCAAACCAGAATGAAAAAAACTTGCTTTCTTTTTATTATTGAAGTAGTAATTGGGCTTTCTGCCCCATCATCGCAATCGAACGTCAAAAAGTTCCAAGCTGTAAGATAAGTTTGTGACCGAGTTAACGCTATGGGATTCAAAACTCGAGTAACCAAACTACGAGACAGAATGACACGAAAAGTTATCGGTACAAGAGGAGGGAAAGAACTCACCCCAGGAAAGCTTCAGGAATATGTTTCTCGACCAATCTATGCGGAGTCATTATTGAAAAATGGACTCGGAATTTGCCTGTGAAGGCTCAATACAATGGACTTGTAGAGATAGATACCTTTAACCGTGCAAGTCGTGGCAAAGTAAAAATAATTGAAGAACCGAACGGAAATATAGTGGCACTTTATGATGCTGAAAAACAACAACGTTTAATGGAAAATCCTGACTATCCATACCGATTCGTCCTCCGATGTAACAAGTGCGGGAAAACGCCCCTCAAAGGTTCGGCTAGTCGTGGAAAGTTGGGGAAATACTACCCTGCATATCATTGCGACAAGGGACATTATTATCGAGTATCAACAGACAAGATGCACAAAGCTCTAGAAGGATATTTGAAAAAAATACGATTCAAGCCAGTATTTTTAGATCTAATTGAAGCTGTGGCAATTGATACATGGAGGATGAAACAAAAAGACGCAGTAAACACGCTTCTTCATTCAGAAAAAAATGTTAGCTCTTTACGTGAAAAACAAGCACATTTACTAAATGAGTACACAAATGCAGAATCTGAAATAGTTAAAAAACTGTATCCGCCCAAAATTCCAGGGTAAACACTACGCACTAGCAACTCGTTGACGAA
>CAYVJW010000073.1:0-8481 GCA_964451885.1 uncultured Candidatus Peribacteria bacterium
GGTCTTTAAGCCGATTCTGCTAAGTGTGCACTGATTAATCGCTCCCCCGGGAAACTTAGACTGTTCATTTTTAGAAAGGGTTAATTATATAAAAAAACAACGCAAAATCTCTTTATATTTTGTGTTGTTTTTAATTACGACGACATAATCACTACTTTTTCTTTTCTGTCAAATCTTTTTTGTATTTTTTTCATTTTTTCAAAAATACAAACTCGAAACTGATTTATTCTCCGCCACATTCTTAATCACTTCCGCAAAAAGCGGCGCCATCGATAATGTTTTTAAATTCTTTGGCGGATTATCCACAGGAAGAGAATCAGTACAGACGATTTCCGCAAAATTGGAATTATCTAAATTTTCCTTTGCTTTCCCGGAAAAAATAGGATGGGAAGCACAAAGATACACTTCATCATTCGCCCCACTTTGAACAAGAGCCTTTTTAGCTCCCGCCACCGACCCGGCCGTATCAATCATATCATCCACGATAATCGGCGTTTTTCCTTTCACATCCCCAATCACATGGGTTACCTCCGAAACATTATGTTCCGGACGCTGTTTATGCAGGATCACCAAAGGAACCCCTAAACCGTCCGCATATTTCTTTGCCACTTTCGCCCCTCCCGCATCAGGAGAAACAACAACCGGATCCTTAAGTTTCTTTTTTTCAAGATACTCCACAAACATCCTCCGCGGATGCAGATTATCCACCGGACAGTTAAAAAATCCCTGAATCTGATCTGCGTGCAATTGAACAGTAATAATATGATCTATCCCGGAACGAACCAGCAGGTCAGCAAAAAGCTTTGCCGAAATTCCCTCCCTCGCCCCATGGATCTTATCCTGCCGGGAATAAGCAAAATAAGGAAGGATAACATGGACCTTCTCCGCAAAACTCTCCCGAGCGGCATTCGCCATCAAAAAAAGCTCTATCAAATCCTCATTCATCATCCCCGTACGACAGGTCTGAATCAAAAAAACATCCTTCCCCCGAAAAGTTTCTTCAAATTTTATATAGGTTTCCCCACAGGAAAATTTTTTCAAAGTAACCTCATTCAAAGGAGTCCCTAATTTATTCGAAATTTTTTGAGCTAATTCGAGATGACTCGAGCCAGCAAAAATTTTGTAATCAACCATTAATTTTAGAAGTTAGAATCTTGAATATAGAATATAGAATACAAAAAAAAGGTCAAAAATAGAAAAAATTAATTTCTTCATTTTCTTCATTCTTTTCATTTTCTTAATTTCTCCCCCTGTCCATCACTTCATTCGCAATCCCATCCGCCACCTTATTTTTTTCCCGAGGAATATGCGCAAAAGAAACCTTTTGAAACTGATCAGCCAACATCTTTGCCCTTTCAAAAAGCGGCTTCAATCCTACGTTTTTCACCTTCCATTTCCCGTTCATTTGTTCAACTATTAACTTTGAATCCAAAAAAACATTAAGCTCTGTAATCTCATGCTTCAAAGCCAAATTCATCCCGCAGAGTAATCCTGAATATTCCGCAACATTATTTGTCGCAATCCCGCAAAAAATTCCATCCCTTGCTATTTTCTTCTTCCTTTCATCATAAAGCACCGCTCCTCCCCCGGCGATACCAGGATTACCACGACTACCGCCATCACAAAAAAGCGAAGCTTTTTTTCTGTGATCAGAAATTGATTCAGTTGAACCAAAAAGAGAAGAATTTTCCATGACTAAAAAAGTTTAAAAAAAATAGAATATTAATTCATAATTGATAATTTTTAATTTTTTTCACAAAACGATAAAACCAGTACCAAAAAGACCTAAAAACAATCTCCTTTCCTGTATCATATACTTTCCGTTCTCCCCCAAACTTCCACTTAAACTCGGAAATTCCCGTATAAGGATGGCATGATTCACCCTCCGGAGCAATCCCAAGAAAATCATATGATTCACATCCTCGAAAATCAGCATACTGCATCATTTCCCACTGCAGAAGATACGGAGCCATAAGGTTTCGGTAAACCGAATCAGAAGTGGACGCCCCGAAATAATAAATCGCTTTTTTCCCGCAAAACGTAGAAATAGCTGTCGCGATTCGCTTGCCATTCTCCGTTTCCGCGAAAAAAAGAACTGTATACGGAAAAAGATTATGGCAAAAATTTAGATAATATTTTTTCCCGTGACTGGAAAAACGATCACGCGAAGTGGTTTCAGCGTTTAACTTCCAAAAATCATTAATATCTTTATCGGTCACTTTATTTCCCTCAATATTTATAATACGAATTCCTTTTTTTCTGGCCAAATTGATATTGTACCGCCCTTTTCGTTTCATTCCTGAAAGAATAGATTCTTCTGTTTTTCGCAGATCTATTTCAAGGGTATCCGTGGGTTGGTAGCTTTGGGTAGCGATATAAGTACCTCTTCTCCGAAGGAAAATAAGTTTGTATTCTTCTTCATTGAAATACGGATCAAACCGCCAAAAAAGCCCCCCGAGTTCTCTTAATTCTTGCGCAACTTTTTTGATCAAAAATTTCCCGACTTCTAAATTCTTATGCGGATCAAAAACAGGTCCTCGAGCAGAATAAAACCAAAATTTTCCGCACACCCCGGTCTCCATTCGAACCGCAAAAGTGATAGCTAATATCTTACCTGTTTTTTTATTTTTTACCCCAAAACCAAGAACCTGCTCACGCCCCGGAATAAGCTCTTGAAAGTCCTTCCATTGTGAAATTTGATGTATGGAACCGTATTTGTGATTTATAACAAAATCGTCCCACTCTTTTCTTATGTCTTCCGTATATTTAAAAAATTCCAAACTCATTTTTAATTATTAATTTTTAATTCTTAATTCGCAATTTACTAAACACTGCTCCCAACATTACCCCCACCACAGTTGCCCCGACCCCCACCAATATTAAAGTTGGTCCGCTCGAAATCCAAAAAAGAGCCCCATTAACCCCCAATAAACCCACAATACCTCCTGAAAGGAGCGTAATTTTTGAAACTTTCTGGTTCGACCACCAGGAACTAAGCGTGAGAATCGAAACCACCACCGTAATAGATGAAAAATAAAAAGCCACATCAACCAGGCTTTGCCACAATAACCCGATTGTCAAAATCCCAAGTCCCAAAATAAACATCGTCCACCTCATTTTTTGTTCCAATGCCCTAGGCCCCATTTTTTTTTCCGTATCCAGAAAATCCTGCACAAGCGTCGCATTTGCAACAAAAAAGTATGAGTCGGCTGAACTCATGATAGCCGCAAAAAAAGCAACCATGCCCAATCCCGCAAAAACTTCCGGAAAAAGATTCGATATGCCCTCTATCAGAGCCAAATCAGGATTTAGATTCGGGTCGGCCGCTCGGATAAGCATTATGGTAAAAGCCAAAACCACACCAAAAGCCAGATACGTCCCAGCAAACTTGCTCATCATGGAAACAATTGTTTTTCGTTTATCAAGCGCGTAAATCCGCTGCCAAATTTCCATGGCAGAAAAAGGAAAAAGAAAGCCAGCCAGAAAAAAGGAAGCCGTGTTTTTTATCCCCACACCAAAGAGTTCCCATTGTGTAGGCTCAATCTTTTCGAAATTCTCAGTAAGTATGAAAAAGAGCATGCAAAAGATCACAAAAAAAGCGATAAATTGAAAAATATCCGTCCTCACGACGTTCCTGAACCCTCCCAGAATCATATAAAAAAGAGTAAACACAACCATCAACAAAAGAGAGGCTTCGTATGTCCAATCACTCAAAAAAGTAATAATCTTTGCCCCACTCATAAATGAAACAACCGTCCAACCGACAAAAGCAAAAAGTATCAGTGCCGCAACAAATTTCCCCACCAACTTTCCGTGGAAATCGAAAAAGTAATCAGCAAGGGTAAAATATTTCTTCTCATAAATGCGATGACGAAGTTTATTAGCAAATACAGTAAGCAAACCGTACCCACAGGCTTTCCCGATAAAAAACCAAAGCGCCGAAATCCCGAATTTATAAACAAACGCCCCTCCCACAAGGATAAGCCCCCCACCGATAGCAGTAGCTGAAAGCGAATGCGCCGCACTCCACGCCCCCAATTTCCGCCCGGCAATAAGAAAGTCCGCCGGAGATTCTTTTCTTTTCCAGAAGGCTATGGCTATTAAAATAGCCAAGTATATACCGACAAACCAGATAGGAGACATTATATTTAGAATTTAGAATAACGAGTAAACTTTTAAGCTTTTATAAACTTCTCAATAATCTTCACAAACTTTCTCTGAAACTCCCCCGTATCATACCCCAACACTGATTCCCGAACAACTTCCGGATCCCACTGCATTTCCTCAAACCTCTCTATCGCGCCCATTAAACTCTCCGGTTTCTGTTCCTCAAAAAACACGCCGTTCTTTCCATCTTCCAGAACATCCAACACACCCCCGGCCTTATAAGCAATTACCGGCACACCGGAGGCAAACGCCTCCAACTGGACTATCCCGGCATCTTCTTTTTGAGGAAGAATGAGCGCTTTAGCATTACTCAAATATTCCTTTAATTCATCAAACGAAACCCTTCCTTTGAATACAATATTTGCACAACCTGCCGCCATTTTTTTGAGTTCTTTTTCCTCAGAACCAGTTCCTATAAGAACTAATTTCTTTTGAGATAATTTTTCGAAAGTTTGAACCAAAAGATCGAATTTCTTGTAAGACACCATCCGCCCAATTCCAACATAATAATCACATCTCTTCTCATTTTCTCCCCCCACGATGTGGGGGGAGATGTCCAGCAAAGCGAGGACAGAGGGGGGAGGAGTACAAACTTGAAAGTCTTCTACCCCTACCGGCGGATAAAGCACCTCCGCCTCCTTCCCATAATACTTTTTAACCCGCGCCTGCGTAGTAGTGGAATTAGCTATATACAAATCCGGTCGATTTCTCGTTTCATAATCCCACTTTCTAAGTTTTTTCAAAAGCAAGTTAATAGCTGGTTTGATTATTTTTGGGAACCGCTTAAATCGATCATCAAAATCCGGTTCCCAGGCATATCGCATGGGAGAATGAATGTAACAAATATGCATTTGTTCCGGCGTAGTGATGACACTTTTCGCCACGGAAGAAGAAAAAGAAATCACCAGATCGTACCCACCCAAATCCAAACTTTCGATAGCTTTCGGAAGTAAAGGAAGAAGAAACTGATGTTTTTTATTGAGAACAGGAATACGCTGAAGCACACTGGTACGAATATCCCGATCAGCCAACTCACCAATATTTCCCCGATTCACCACCGTAGTAAAGATAGGCGCCTGAGGGAAAATATCAGAAACCGCCCTCAAAACCTTCTCCGCCCCACCAATATTGGTGAGCCAATCGGTAACGAGGGCGATGTGGAGGTTCTTAAAAGACATCAAAATGAATAGATTATTTTTTTCTAGAGCCTTTAGGGTGAGCGATAAAATAACATGTTCAAGTTCGCTCAGATTTGCATTATATAGATTTATAAAAAATTGAGGAATATTGTAATATTGTGAAAGTTTTTAGAAATTTAGATGATGTGAAGCTGTGATGAAATTGTTCAAGTTATTTTGTCGCTCGCCCTTAGATACTAACAAAATTTATTTTTTTGTGTCTTTTATTGATGATCATCAATGCTAAAAACAACAAAAACCTCATCGTCTTCAAAATACCCAAAGGATCGGTACTGTTTATTGATCCGAAAATACCACACTCCGGAAGAGTTGGGCTCGCGTTTTTTAAAGCCTACCTTATCCAAGGAACCTTTTTGAAGATATACTTTCGCTTTTGTATACTGAGAAATCAACCTTCTTTTCTTTAAAAACACAAAAACTTTTTTTCTTTCCAGTATACGCATCAAAGGTTTATCTAAATATCAACAAACTCAGACTTATCGGTCTTATACAATTTTTTTGTCTCCTCTAATTCTATCTTTATCTCCGGTATAATCTCATCTTCCGGCAAAGGAAAAATACCCAGGGGGTAGTAATTTTTTTGCAAATATACAACAAAATCCTGGACATTTTTAAACTGCAATCTGTCCATTTTAATGTCTTCTTGAAAGGTAATAGTAGTCATTCCATAACAAAACTTAAGTGACCTTAACTTATACTAAAAATTATTTTAAATCAATATTTTCTTAAGAGATTAAGACTTAACAATACCATTTCTTTAAATTAGATAAAATACAAGGTCTTTTTCACATCGATCGGTAAACCAACCTTCGAAAAGGAGTAAAACCCATGGAATTCAAAATAGGCCCCTCAGTATTTCCATTTCGTATGCCCCCAAGCCACAAGAGGACCCTCCTCCTACCGAAAAGAGCGATGGAAAGCGCAAAGAAGAAGCCATTCTGAAATTACTCAATCGAGAAACCTTCTTCTTTTTGTTTCGGGAGTCCATTGCTGAAAGTGAAGGAACAACCTTCGAAGCCGCGGAAGAAAAAAAGAAGAGGGAGCAACTCATGCTCGATCAGGAAACCGCATTCCTCCTCGAAAAAATCCTGGACGGGGTCAGGCACGGGCAGACGGAAATTAAAATCCTGTATGAAGGCCCTGAAGCTCCCAGAGCTTTTCAGGAAGCATTGCACAAGATTCCAGAACGCTACTGCAAAGGGAAAATCCATGTGCCGGATGAAGAAGACCCCCAGGGATATCTGGTGGTCCCCATCCCAACTCTGGAAGAGTTCCTGTAGGAACCGATCCGATCTGAAAAGTCATTAACAATGGCGGCACGGCGAGGAAAAATCTCGTCGTGCCGTCAATCACCAATTTGCACTCATAGCCTAAATAGCTATTTTAATCATACATGAAAAAAATCGGTATCGACGCCCGTTTTTTCACCCCCAAAGCAACCGGCATCGGGCGGCATGTTTATGAATTGGTTCAAGGATTGGCAAAATTGGATAAAACAAATCAGTACACGATCTTTCTCAAACCAGAAGAATTTAAAACTTTTTCTGCCCCGGGACCAAATTTCAAAAAAGAAAAAACAGATGCCGCGCATTATTCTTTCGCTGAACAATGGCACTTCCTACATCAACTAAACCGGCACAAATTTGACCTCATGGTCTTTCCCCATTTCAACGCACCGATCTTTTATATCCGACCGTTTGTCGTAACTATCCACGACTTAACCCTTCATTTTTTTCCCGGAAAAAAGAAAGCTGACATTCTTTCCCGATTGGCTTACAAAACCGTCATCAACAGAGTCACCAAAAAAGCCAAACACTGCTTTGCGGTTTCTGAAAATACAAAAAAAGACATGATAAAATGCCTGGGCATTCCAAAAGAAAAGATTTCCGTCACCTATAACGGCGTAGTACAAGCTTTTGAGCCCATAAAAGACGAAAAAACGGTCAAAGCATTCAAAACGGCGTATTCCCTCCCCTCAAAATATTTCTGCTATACAGGCGTTCTCCGCAGCCACAAAAACATTGCAGGGTTGATACAAGCCTATCATCTATTCCTCCAAAGAAATCCAAATTCAGACATTGATCTGGTATTGGCCGGCCCCGTAGATAAGATCTATGATGAAGTCCCCAAAACAATTAAACAACTAAAACTGGAAAACCGTGTGCATTTGACCGGGTTTTTTCCGGAAAAAGATTTTTCAAAACTCCTCTCGGGAGCAGTGGGATATGTATTTCCAAGTTTTTATGAAGGATTCGGAATTCCTCCACTGGAAGCCATGCAGTGCAAAACTCCTACAGCCGTATCAAATACCTCCTCCCTTCCGGAAGTATGCGAAGAAGCCAGCATTTATTTTAATCCCTATAACACGGAAAAAATAGCTGAATCCATGGTAAAACTGGCTTTTGATGAAAAATTGCGAGAAGAATTGGTTGAAAAAGGGTTTGTGCAGTGTAAGAAGTTTAAGTGGGAGGATATGGTAGAGGAGATGTTTAGAATTTACCAACAACAAATAGTTTAAATTTGACTTTTGTAAACAACTTATATATGATAATTACGTCAGATGTTCACTGAGCTTTCGAGCTCGCGACAAAATCTCTGGTTTTCACGAGGAAAGCTTGTTGTTACAAGCTTTTTTTGTACACTATTTTTGGTGGAGTTACGAGGCTATAGCTCAGTGGTAGAGCATCTGATTGAAAACCAGAGTGTCGCGGGTTCGATTCTCGCTGGCTCCACCACATCGTGTTTTTTCTCGATAACAGCCGTTTTATCCCTTAACGAAGCGTGCTCCTGAAGTTCACTGTTTCGTTTTTGGATTTTGTATCGAAAGAGCGGTAATGCCAGATCAGAATACTCGAAATATAGCTTGTGGTTGCGTATTTCGAGCTTTTTGAAAAAAAGTTCAATGCTGGTTCGTTGGGTGTCTCTATCCAAAGAAGAAAAGGTTCGTGAAAGCACTCTTCCAATAGCAATAAAATCTTCGACTGTTTTAAAGTATTTTCGATATAAGGCCAAATCATTCGTTTTGGTTCTTTCATAAATTGTCTCCCTTTCTATCAAAACTCAGTTGCTCCCGCAATTTGACATTCCAAGGGAAAGTTTTTTTTGGATTAGCAAA
>CAYVJW010000074.1:0-8424 GCA_964451885.1 uncultured Candidatus Peribacteria bacterium
TGTTTATTTTTTGTTTTCATCATCACCTATTCTCGCACAACTTTTTTGTTCTTCAGGTTTTTATCCCCCTTTCTTGAGACAGATTGATTTAATAATTATTATATAATTCATGAATAACAAAATATTTAAGCGTTAGACGAGTGAGATTTTTTCGCATTTTGAAGGATATAAATAATACTTGAAAAGTAGAAATACATAAAATTAAACCTTCAGGCTTGTTTTGGCTGAGGTAGATAATTTAAGACGATAAATAACGCAAAAATACTCACCTCAGTTAACCTGAGTTCCCAACAAAAATGGGTGAAAATGTGAGATTTACTTTAATGATATTGTTATCATAAAAAACGAAGTAGAATTGTCAAGGCATAATTTTTGACAGAAAAAAAGAACAAAACTAAAAGGAATTAAACAACGGTTTCAATAAAAAATGACAGAAAAATATTCAAAACACCTGTTAGAAATACTTTATTTATAACTCGTGTTTTTTATTTTAATTAAATAAAAAAAATGCCGGAAATGTCTCAGGTTCGAGAATTGGATCTTCCTGAATCGCAGGCAGAAAGGATCGAATTGCACGAATCCGCTGCCATCCAGGGCGACGGTTTTGAATTTTGGCGGTATATTCTTGAATCCCAGGGAATCAGGCTAAACGAAACACAAAGGTGTCGGCTAAGCCAACTGACAAATGAGCACCTGAGGGATTTGGCCGGGATTATGAATGAAGCTTTTTACGGAGCAATGATAGTGTATCCAGAAGAAGTGGTCATGTCCTATTTTGGGGCGGAAATAAATGCTTTTTTGGAAGGTTCTCAATCTCATGCCGTAGTAATCCTAGACAGGATGATCTATCGGGCAGTAATAGAAATGATTGATAAAACAAATAAAGACAGGATACATTATTTAAGCCTTACCAGACGTGCCGGTGATTTATTTGACCTTAAAAAAAGGAAAATGGGGGCAAGGATTGGAGACCTTCCGATTGACCAGCAACTCGGGACATTAAAAAAGAAGTTGAATGGTCATAGGGTAGCATTTGTTGATGACTGTTTTGTTTCTGGAGGATCGGAGTCACGCGCTATGGCATTGTTGGATTCCATAGGAGTCCATATCCTTCCGCCGGAAAAAAACATATTTTTCTCAAGAGTAGTAAGGGCCCCGGAAGCTCCATGGGAAGACCGTCCCAGGTCGGCTGTATTAAATATAAAATCATTTCTTTCCGCGGAACAAAGAGAAGGGTTGGTGCTGGGAGGCGCGCCGGTAAAGTCTAATAAAAAGAATTCCAGTGGCTATCAGGAACCTCTCATGCATCCCTTTAGTGATGCGAATGGATTACGACTGGGTAAGCGGCTTGAAGCGCGTGAAATATCTAAAAAAATTCTGGAATTGGATATTTGGTTATTAGAAGGCCTTGAGGAGATTAAGGGACAGCCAGTTCTTATTCAAGACGTAAAAGAAATGATTCCAACCGATTCCTCGAAAGAATTAATAAGGCAGTACATAAGATCAAAAAGGCCTGATTCCGAAGAGGAGACAGATATTTCCATAAAAGAATTCTTTTGGTTTGTACGCCGTGCAGAGCTTCTTGATTTCGTGCGTTTTGCATTATCGAAACTCGAAAAACAGGAAAAGAAAGAAATTCAAACCGTCTGTTTGGATTTGGACGGAACAGTAGCGAAATTGGTAAATACAGAAGGAAAAGTTGGGTTTCGAGGCTCTGTACTCGAAAAAGAAGTCTACGGGAATGTGCACAATCTGGTGAAGGAAGCCGAACGCTTGAAAGGTAATAATATCACCAGCAAAGAAGCCACACAGATATTGGACGGGATAGACACTGAAATCGGCATTGCCGATTTTTTTGTACAGGAATATGGAGAAATATTGGAGCGTCATTTTGGAGATGAATGCCGTCGGGAAATAGAACGGCGTTTTCAAAATTATTATGGCCAGGAGGAGGGGAGTGCAAAAGCCAAAGAATTCCTTGTCAGTCAACCGCTTGCCTATCATGTTTTCCGGATGAAAACATGGGATCATGATTTACCAGCCATCTATGAATTCAACATTATCGCAAGGGAGGTGTGTGAAAAAATCAAGGAGGCGAAAGGGGAGATTATATTTATTACTGCTGCTCCGCGGATCCATGCGGAAAAGATGTTGGATTACTTGGGATTGAGAGAGGCTACGGACGGTCGGTATAAAATGTTTACCGTGGAAGATTTATACCACTCCGATACTTTTAACGAACAAAACAAAGGAGTAATCCTTCAAAGGCTGATAGACCAAGGGAGAACGGCAACTAAAATGGTAATGATAGGGGATCAGATAAAAAGCGATATCAGACCCGCGGAAGAAAAAGGCGTTTGGACTTTTTTGATAAAAGGCAGAGGACCGGAGGATTTGAGGCAGCTGCTTTCATTGATAAAGCTTCCGGGGGACTCAAATGTTGGAAGTTATCCTGATAAGGTGAGAGATAAAATATTTAACAGAGAGGCTATTTCTCAATGTGAAAATTAGAAATTCTACAAAAAACCCTCAAAATTTTGTAAAATAGACCAAAGGTTTAATCATAACTGCTATTAAAAATGCCTCCCCCTTCCCTTCCTCTCATTCTCGACTGTGATACCGGCGAAGATGATGCAATCGCCATCGTCCTATCCGTCATGGCCGGCTTGCCCTTGAAATACATAGTAACCTGCCACGGAAATACTTCATTAGACAATGCCACACGTAACTCTTCTCGAATTCTGAGTTTACTGGATGCGAAAAACATAAAAGTGATCAAAGGAGCTGCAAAACCTTTGGAAGTACATAAACTTGAAGGTCCGGATTTTATGTGCGGTGAAGATTTTTTAGGAAAAAACGGTATCTGTAACATAGAGCTCCCCGAATCAAAATACGACAATATTCTCGATTTTGGGGATGATCGTTATATAGAAGAATTAGTCAAAAGAATTAAAACTGAAGGTCCTGTAGACTACATCATTACTGGACCCTGCACAAACTTTGCTCGTTTATGCGAATATTTTGGCAATGATATTAAGAAATACATCAACTCCCTCACCATCATGGGCGGAGCCGTGTATGTCAGGGGAACCAGAGGGGCCGGCATAAAAAACACAAGTTTTGAAAGAGATAAGACGGACGTTCCCGAATCCTGGGCGGAATTTAATTTTTACTGTGATCCGAAAGCAATAAAGATGACACTAGAGGCCGGATTAAATCCCACAGTCGTGACCTGGGACACCTGCATCAACTTTGAAGTAGAAATGGATTATATAAACCAAATGAAATCGGAGAAAGTCGGAGGGAAATTTGTCATCGAACTCATGAAAGCCTTTATGAATTTATTCGGGCTGAAAAACAAAACGCATTTCGAACTTTGCGACCCGCTGACGATCATGGCATTCATGGAACACGGAAAAACAATAGATGACCGGATAAATATCATCACGGAAAAAGAATACTTTGGAAAAAGCTATCCGGACGGCAAAGGTTCCCCGATACGCTATTATTATTCAAAAAAAGAGGAGATAGAGGGAATTATTTCAGAAATGATGAAAAAATGTGGAATAACTATTTAATTTCTTAATCAGTTTTAATCACATGAAAAAAAACGCACCATCAATAATTGTAGTAGGGGGCCTTAACACCGACATTATCGCAGCCGGAGTAAACCGCCTCCTCGGCCCCGGAGAACTGACCTACGGAAATGAACTAAAAATTGCTCCCGGAGGAAAATCCCGAAATCTGGCCCAGATGATTTCCATGTTGAATTCTCCCGGAAAAGTGGCAATGGTGGGGCGTACCTCCAGAGACGATTTCAACCTCTGGAAAGTACCGTACCAGGCCTTGGTCGACCATGGAGTAAATGTGGACTACATAAAAGTCCTAGATTTTAAGGAAACTAATAAATTTCCGGGGATTGCCCTGATCCCCGTAGACGAATCCGAAGGCCAAAACCAAATATACGTGCTTTCGGGGATAAATAATGATTTCGGATCAAAAGATATTGATGAAGCTACGGAACTATTTGAGCAAGTTAGTGAAATCAACGGAATGCTCGCTCTCTCTCTTGAAATGCCGCTCGAAACAGCAAAGTATTCCATAAAAAAAGCAAAACAGCACGGGCTAAAAGTCATTGTCGATCCCGGAGGCATTAGGGATGTTGCCAGTGGCATGGATTACCATAATTATCTGGATTTACTCTCCCTCGGGATTGATTTAGTCAAACCGAACGAGCACGAAGCCAAAATCCTCACAAAAGTAGAAGTAGTAGACATGGATTCCGCCTCACTGGCATCTAAGGCCTTTCGAAGAATTGGCGTTCCCAATACCCTGATTACAGCGCGGGAAAAAGGAGCCTGGCTTTTTACAGAAGATAAGAACAATAAACACATCCCCATCCCAAATATTGACATTCCTTCAGAGGAAAAAGACGAAACAGGATGTGGCGATCAGGTGATGGCAGTAATATGCACGCTCCTAAACGCCGGCATAAGCCTGGAAGAAGCCGCCGAAACCGGAATTCTAGCCGGAACATTGCAGTTTTATCGGTCTGGGGTTGATCCGTTGAAGAGAGAGGATTTGAGAAAGCATGGGGAGTTTTCTGTGATGTAAGGGATTTGGCAAAAAATAAAGTACGCATCTTCATCTCATATTCACGCCATATAAATTCCTAAAAAAGTCTCACAATATTACAATATTCCTCGATTTTTTATAAATCTATATAATGCAAATCTGAGCGAACTTGAACATGTTATTTTATTGCTCACCCTAAGAAAACGACCATCGTTATATAGGATATGTCGCAAAAAATGTCAACAGAATCATTTTGACAGAAGCAAAATCGTTTTCTATAAACTGAAGTATTTCTCAAAAAAAATAAAAAAAATAAAATGAAAATAGACGAAGAAATAGATTTCGGTCCGGTTATTCAGTCTGCCGCTCAAGATACAGCGGCTTTATTGGATATATCGAGAGAAGGGGAGGGGAGATATGAAGAAAAGGAAATGGGAAGTGGGAAGAAAGGATTTGATCTTTCATCCATTCCTACAGATAAGAGGAATTTACTTTTTCGGCTTGGGCTGTTACGTCGCGATGACGATGGTAGTATACGTCTGCGTGACAATGTTATAAATGCCGCGGAATATGGATTTAATCCTGCTGATGTACCGGTAGAAGAAGTTGCCGGATTGGTCAGTGATCTGATTCAGCCTTCCGAAATAGATAAAAAGGCAGTTTCTCCGGAAGGTAACAATTTTCTTGGAATTCGCCCATTGCTCCAAAATAATTCCTTGTTTCTCAGGGTACTCAGAGACAGAATAGAAGAGGCCATAGATGCGCCTCCTCTTCCACATGAATGTAATCGCCACGGAGCTGTGGCCGGATACTTGCGCCAATTTAGAGAAAATCAGGAAATACTTCGCCATCACGTAGAGAGTCTGAATCCTTTTTTGACGTTAGTCGGGCATTTGCATACCAGTTTAAGGTCCGGAACCGAAACCAATAAGATCGGCATTACTTATGATGCCGGCATGCCGGTAAATAGGAAGTTGATCCGTCATTTTATTGAAAATTATCCGGATTTAACCGGAAGTCCGGTACGGCCGTTTAAAATGATTGATTTTCCTAAGGTTTTTAAAAAACTTGATTACAGCCATATTGCGTTAGATGATGAAGGGCAGTTGGAAGCGCGACTACAGATTTTGGAGTATATCTTTGAAGGAAAAGAAGGGCCATTGCTTACTCAAGAGCAAAATCGGTGGGCTAAAGTCCGGGATAAATTTTTTAATCGAAAAGGAAAACCAAAATTAACCCTTATGCAACAACTTCAAAAGCGAACCAGTGATACGGACCACCTTCGAGAAATTGAAAATTTTAGAGAAGTATTAAGAGCAGCCAGAGATTCGGCAGTCCTTTGGATAAATTATTTCAAGAGCGATGAATATAAACCTTTTGACAGCATAGCCGATGATGTACAACTGAGAAATTCAAATGCCTGGAAGCGTTTTACATCCTATCCTTCAATTTTTGTGAATAAAAGCTTTAGTACTGCCGAAGAGGAAGAAGGGAAGAAAAAACCTATTGCTTTTCGGAATATTCAATTCCAGAGAACCGTTTTTACAGATACTGTTTCTGACGTTGTAAAATCGGATACTCAAGAAGTAATGACACAGTTCCGCTTGAGAAAACTGCTCCAGGATATTTCTACGGTTGTCTCTATTCCTTCCATCGGAAACTTGAGGCATTTGGCGAGTTCATTATTAGCGACTTATCGGGGTGCAAATGACAGTACCGATGAAATTTTAGGTTTCATATTTGAATCTTTTCCAAGCATGACCTACAAAGAAGTACTAAGACTTCTGCCTGTTTTAAGGAAAAACGGAATCCAAAAGATTCCTCCTGTCTGCGTAGAGAGGATGGTTCGCCGATTTAAGGTACCTCAATCATTGATTGACCGGTATCATTCCTTCAGGGACGACGGAAAGGAAAAACAAATGATGCCGCCTACTTTACCAAACGGAGCAAAAATGCTGACCAAACTGGAAGACTATTTGGAATTGGATGAAAGCGATACGATTGGAGTAAAACGTGATTTACAGGAAATGGTGCGGCTTTTGGAGGCAAAAGGGCGGGTCTGTATCGTGGACGATACTCATTATGAAAAATCAAAAGTAGACGGAGAACATATTCCCGTGTCCAAAAGAATTTTAAATAGTTTTTTACTGAAGTTGAACAGAGGTGATTTTTCGGAGCTTGATGGTTATTCAGTGGTAACCATAGAAAGAGGTACGGAAACACCTCCTCTTTTAGCTATGTTATTCGGCATGGGGCCTGAGACAGGAGGCGGAGGAGTGGAAATTAAAGAAAGAGAAATGCGTGACTTCTTAACGCAACTGAAAAGTTGTAACCCAAATACCATTTTATATCTGGAGACAAATACGATTAAAGATTCTTCACAGTTGGCTTTCGCTCTAAAAATTCTGAATGATTACGGGATGAAATTGATTGTTTCTTCTCATAAAAGCCTACCCGGCATGCCGGTCCATAATATTCTGCCCATAATAAGAACAAACTTAATTGAGAGAGTAACAGACGATGTGGAAGTAATATCACGCACAAGTGAGCAGCATATTGCACCTGATGATATTGAGTTTGTAGCAGAGCAAGTCAGCCTTGCCAGGAGAACAGACCAAGATCCCTTGCATCTTGTACTCGATACTATTCGTACGGCTGCCAGTGCTTCAAAGGCGGCAGGAAGAGAAACTATAGCAAGATCTGATATGGCCGCAGCCCTTTCGTATATATTTAACAGGGTTGATGTAGAAAAGATGAAAGCCTTAGCTCAAGTCGTAGAGGATTTTGGAGCAGAAATAAAAGACCGGGTCATAATGGGGCAGGATGGGCCAATTGATGAAATAATAAGATTAGTTAGTTCTCATCTCAGGGGATTGAGAAATAACGAAAGGCCACTTACCATATATATCCCCGGACCAACGGGAATAGGAAAAACGCTCGTCGGAGATCACATGGCTAAGCACCTCGGACTTCCCTTCCGGAAGATTGAAGGATCTGCCTATCGCGAAGAGCATTCTGTATCAAAGCTCACCGGGTCTCCACCCGGCTATGTAGGAGGGGACGATGGAGTTCTTTCTGAGTTTTTTTTGATGCATGAAACAGGAGTCATATTTATTGACGAATTTGATAAAATGCATCCGAACGTACAGATGTTTTTGTTAAATGTTTTTTGGGAAGGGGAAGTGACAAACGGAGAAGGAGAAACATTTAGGCGTCCGGGAATGATAATAATGCTGGCTTCAAATGCCGGAGCCGACAGATTGAAGAAAGATATGACGCCTAAAAAAGTAAATGATACGGTTGCTGAATCATTTAAAGAAATAGGCAAGGAATTTTCCAGAGTCGAAGGAAGCGCTAAACCGGAGATGGCCGCAAGATTTGATATCGTTCCAATGCTTACGGTTGATGAAACCAGCTTCAAAAAAGCTATTGCAACAGAAATTGAGAATATCAATAACCGTTCCGGATTTATTAACAAGGGAATTGCTATAGAAAAGATCGATCCGGAAGTCGTTGACTACGTATTTGAGCAATGCAAGGAGCTTTGTCTCTATAAAGGAGAAGGAGGAAACGAAGGCATGGGCTTTTCAGCGCTAATTGGCCTTGACATAGGTAATGAATTTTATGACCTTCGTAAGATTAGCAGAATATTGGATAAAGTTCTAAAGGAACCGATTGCTTACGCGGAAGAATGCGAAGAAGGGGGTTTTCATTTGACAATGGACGGAGAGGGGAAAGTGGTGTTGGAGAGGGGGAATTAATGAAAAAATGAACACGACTACGAGCTCAGTGAAAATCTGTCCAAAGTTAGGGGGACGGCCTCTGATTTTCCCAGAATTCAGGAGGAGG
>CAYVJW010000075.1:0-8260 GCA_964451885.1 uncultured Candidatus Peribacteria bacterium
GCTAAGCTTTTCTCATTGTATACCTTTGTTGTTCGTTTTCAAGTTTATCACTCCCTACCCTACCTCCACACAAACGAATCCAAAACCCAACTCACCAAATTCTTTGTCTCCCCAAACCGATCTTCCGAACCTAAAACTATCGTTATAATTTCATTCCCCTCCCCATCTTCAGAAAGATTTATCAAACACTCCCCCGCCAGCTCCGTATATCCCGTTTTTACCCCCTTCGAATTAACAAAAGTTCCAAATAATTTATTTGTGGATTCTTTTTCATGGGAAAACCTTCCCTCCACAGAAGTTCCCCAAAAATAATCTTTTGCTACCGTATTTCTGAAAAATTCATTCTCTAAGGCAATTCTTGTTAATTTCAAAAGATCTAAAGCTGACATCTTATTTCCATAAACTTCTCCCGAATTCTCATTAACTATGTCAAGCCCGGTTGCATTAAAAAACCTAGCAGAATCAAGCCCCAATTCCCGAGCCTTTTTATTCATTTTTTGTACAAATGTTTCCTCACTCCCCGAATCATAAATCGCCAATGCCAACATTGCATCATTGGCAGAAGGAATCAAAATCGCTTCCAATAAAGTTTCAACAGTCAAACGTTCATACTGGTAAATATCTGCTTTTGCCCCAACCACCTGAGTCGCCTCAAAAGGAACCGTCACAACTTCCGCCAATTCATGATCCTCAACAATCACCAAAAAAGATAAAATTTTAGTCAAAGAAGCAATCGGCCGGGCTCGTGCAACATCTTTTTCAAACAAAATTTTTCCGGATCCATCGTCAAAAGCCAAAACCACTATCCGATCCTCTTCCAAAAACTTCGGAGCAACCTTTTTAACAGGTTTGACCGGTACCTTTGACGGACTCAAAATTTCAATCTGCGGCAAATCTTTTTGGTTTTCAACCACCTGCCCCAAAAAATCCTGAGAATTATTGGAAAAAAAAGCAAGAAACAAAAATTCAAGCATATAATTCTTAATTTTTAATTTTAAAAACCGTCTTCCCTTCCTCATCCACCAACTCAATCCCTTTTTCCAACAACTCCCCCCTTATCCTATCTGCCTCGCCCCAATTCTTTTCATTCCTGCATTGATCACGTTTGACTATCCGTTCTTCTATTTCCCTAATTTCATCAGCAGCCAGTTTGCGTTTTTTTGGAAAAACATCAAATATTTGGTCAAAATCATCATTTAAAAATTGAACAATTTCAGCGGCCTGACTTGAAATCAACTTCCCTTCATCCCGCAGTTTCATTCCCTCCTTAATCAAATCAAAAACAGCCGCCAACGCGTCCGCCGCATTCAGATCATCAAAAAGAGCCACTCGAAATCTATCCCTTTCCTTCTTAATAAGGAGGGACCGAGAGAGAGGTTGAGTACCCGCTTCTCCAACACCACCAACCTTCGAAAAAACCCTCCTTGCCTCCTCAAGCCTTTCAATAGACTTCTTTGCCATCGCCAACCCTTCGAAAGTAAAATTCATGGCTGTACGATAATGAGCAGACAATAATAAATAACGAATCTCAACTCCACAGTAACCTTTTTCAAACAAATCACGCACCGTAAAAAAGTTTCCATCACTTTTTGCCATTTTCTTTCCATCCACCATCAAATGTTTTGCATGAACCCAATAATTTACTGTCTTTTTTCCAAAATAAGCTTCATTCTGCGCGATCTCACACTCATGATGAGGGAAAATGTTATCTTCCCCTCCCGTATGAATATCAAAAGGGAAACTGAGCAAGGAATGAGACATTACCGAACACTCCAAGTGCCACCCCGGAAATCCCCTCCCCCAAGGACTATCCCATTGCATCAAATGATTCTCGCCCGCTCTTTTCCACAACGCAAAATCAAGCGGTGATTCCTTCTCTGGATTTTTCTCCACTCTCGCACCGGCAATTAAATCTTCCAATCTGTTCTTAGACAACGAACCATATCCTAAAAACGTAGAAATACGGAAATAAATAGAACCATTGGATTCATAAGCAATACCCTCTTTGATTAATTTTTCACACCATTTGATTTGCCCGGGAATAAACTCTGTGGCTTTTGGCCGACTATCAGGGGGAACAATCCTCAATTTTGTCTCATCCTCAACAAAAGCCTCCTCAAAAAAACGGGCAATAGCAAAAGGATCTTTCTTCTCAAGCCGGGCTTTTTTCATAATCTTATCCTCTCCCTCGTCACTATCAGAAACCAAATGCCCCACATCCGTAATATTCTGAATTTTTTTCACCTCGTACCCAGCATACCTCAAAACCCTGACAAGCAAATCACTCATCAAAAAAGACCGAAAATTCCCAATATGTGCAAAATCATACACCGTCGGTCCGCAAGAGTACATTTTTACTTCTCCGGATTTAATCGGTACAAATTTTTCCTTCTTCCCAGTAAGGGTGTTGTGAATGTAGATATCTGAAAACATAAATTTTAAATTTTAAAATAAATCCTGCTCTAGGCCAATAACCCATACAATAACTCTTGAATTGCATCGCCTATAAAACTAAGGGCAAACAAAGCCAAAATCGGAGAAAGATCAATCATCCCGATCCTCGCCCACCGAAAAGGCATCAAAACCGGATGTACCACCCGCTCAATCACATCCCCGAGAGGAGACTTAGTAGAGGCAAACCAGGACATCAAAACATGAATCAAAATCGCCCAATAAAGCAATTTAACAAAGATAGAAATAAATGAAATGAGAAAATGAACTAGCATTGGCCCTTCAAAAATCTAAATTTTAAAATAATATTTCCCTTCCTCTTGCCCCATTCTTCCTTGATCCTTGCTTCTTACTCCTTGTTTTTACCTATACGCATTAGTCGGAACAAAGCTCTCCAATATAGTCTTTAGTTCCAAAAAATACTGACCTATCAAAGGGAAATTAACAAATTTCCCCAAAAACCAAATCAAAATTGCAAAAACCAAGGTCATTCCGATGATAATCCCCAACCCACGAAAAATTCCTCCCAAAAAATTAGCCCACATAATTCTCCAAGGAGAATGTAAATATCGGACAAAATCCCGTAACCCTGCCCCCTTCAATACTTTAGCAAGATTGGAAACTTCTTCAATAATCTCCTCTTCCTTTTTCTCGACACTCTCAAGTGATTTTTTCTTCATGACAAGACAAATTCTAAGCTATCTCTTCGAAAAAGCAAATTCTACACACTTAAAAACTCAGTGATCAGCAGCAGGCAATCGAATTTTTTCACAAATACCTGAATCAGCGGTAAATATAGTTTGATACTTATCCAGAAACCTATAAAGAGTAGAGCGTGACATCTTTAAAACTCCTGCTACATTTTTTCTCCTACCTTGGAACTTTTTTAAAAAATATAATATCAGAAGTACTTTAAATCTATCTTTAATATCAACCTTTTTCTTAATTATTTTTAAATCATAATTTCTATTAATAAAAGCAATAATACACTCTCTGTCCATTGATGATAGAGTCTGTTTTTTATTAAGAAAATCATCAAGAACAAAATTTTTTATAGTATCATCTCTAGACAAATTTACTCCTCTTGTTGTTTCTACCTGTTTACTGACTGGATCAATCAAAACAGCATGATTATCTAATTCACCGCAAATTTCATCAGGTTCAATCCCCTGTATTATTTTATCAACATATCCGGCTATTAAAAGTTTAGTCTGACAAACAGTAACTTTATTGGATTTCAAGAATGTAATAATACTCTTAAGTTTCGATGCAAAAGCTTCTAATTCACGAATATTCCCCCCCCACCTATGATTAAACAAAACATTCCACACTTCAGTAGAAAATTCTTTCGTAATTCCCTCTAAAAAATAATCTAATAATCGTCGAATATTGTCAGGATTTTCTCTGAGAGGTTTCAAAGATAAGGGATAACCACAATCAATACGGTGCAACAAGTCTTTTCGAAATTCCCCTTTTTTTACTTGATCATTTAAATCAACATTAGTAGCAACTATAACTCGCGCATTCGACACTAATATATCATTAGTTCCAACAGGAGAATATTCCCCGCTTTCTAAAAATCGCAAAAGTTTTGCCTGTATGTCTAAATTAACTGTTCCTATTTCATCTAAGAACAATGTTCCATTATGAGCTTTCTGAACAGCTCCCATTCGAGTTTGTCCGGCTCCTGTAAATGAACCCTTTACATGTCCAAATAATTGAGATTCAAACAATTCAGATGATCCGGCTGCAATATGAGGAGCAACAAAATTACCATTTTCATGAGGAGAGTTTCTGTGTAAAAATCTTGCTGCAACAGTCTTTCCTGTCCCCGGTTCTCCTGTAATTATTATCAACTCTGCAGTATTGGCCAAAAAATCCAAAAATACCGGTGATGCAATTGATTCAGGCACGAAAACCTTACTATCAAGTTTTTTTTCCATAGGCATAATATTTATTTTTCAAACAAGGAGTTGTTAATTACCATGTTATTTATAATGACGCAAGAAAAAAGACTTGATATTTACCAAGAAGGTTATTAAATATTATTCTACGATTTTCATTTATATTCCAAAAAGCCACTTTTCTGAACTAACAAAAAACCTTTAAAAGCACTGAATTCTTTTTTCTCATTTTCCATAGTGAAATTATAATAGTTTATTTATAATGCTTTTATCAAAGTAACTTTTAACAATAAATAAAAAATGGTAAAAACCTCCAGCACCGCCAAACACGCTTTTCTGTACCTAACGAGCTTTTTAACACTTGCCTTCGTCGCTTACAGTGTAGGTGCATTATTTTTTGAAATTATTAATTACTATTTTCCGGAAGAAGTCGAGTCCTGGCAAAATACTTTTTCCCAAGGCAGGCTAAAATTTTCCATCGCCGCTCTCATAATAACCGCCCCAGTTTATTTCTATGTCAACCGATTAATAAATAAAGACCTTGTATCAAAGAAACTCAACTTCGGCTCAGGAGTAAGAAAATGGCTGACATATATCGCCCTTTTTATTGCCACCGGATTTATCCTCGGAGATCTTATCAGCACGATTTTCCACTTCCTGGACGGAGAACTGACCGTCCGGTTTTTCTTAAAAGCACTCACTGTCCTGATAATTTCAGGAGCGATTTTACTTTATTACTTCACAGACATAAAAAGCAACTCTCCAAGAAGCAAAAATAAGCTCTGGGGCATTATATTCTGGATATTTGTATTAATCCCTTTTATAAGCGCCTTCTGCCTGATCGAAAGCCCGAAAATCGCCCGTATGAAAAAAATAGACCTTCAGACCGTTGAAACCCTCGACAACCTTCACAAACGCATCAAAGATTATGTAAGAGGTAAAGAAAAACTCCCGGATAAATACGAAGAACTGAAAAAACTCGAAGGAGAACCCACCGAAAGAGGTTACACAAAAAAAATGGTAGAAAAATACAACATCAGATACCGAAAAACCAGTCCCCTGCGCTACCAACTCTGCGCCGAATTTCAAAGAGACAACCGGAAAGACCAAGAAAACAAAAAACAACATTATTATCTTTCCGGATGGCTGCACGGATCAGGAAACCACTGCTTCGACCTGAAAATCGATCCTAAAATTGATTTTGAAAAAGAAGAAAGAAGAGCCCAAACTCGAATATATTAAGGGGTTTGGCAAAAAATAAAGTACGTAGATTCACTCAGATTTGCGTCAGATAAATTTATAAAAAATCGAGGAATATTGTAATATTGTGAGACTTTTTTAGGAATTTATATGGTGTAAATATGAGATGAAGATGCGTAGTTTATTTTTTGCTAAATCCCTAAACACCTCTCAACTCTCCCATAGTAGATCTTGGGACAGACTGAATTACTTAAATTCATAAAAAAAACTTGACAAAAATATACTCACTAGTATAAAATCCATCCCGCTCTTTAATAAATCGTTGTCAACTGTTAAAAGTCTCCAAAACTAAAATTGGTGAATTCGAGAACCTTTAACAGCTTCTGAATTATCAACAAGGTCATTTGCTTTTGAAAAAGTGTATTTCAACTCGGAATATTTCCAACGAAAAATACCAACTCAAAAGCAGTTCCTCCTTGTTGATATTTCCAATTCATTCTAGGGATTTGACAAAAAATAACCTACAAACTCTAATATCATTTTAAACATAAGTAATTTATTTTTTGCTAAAAACCTTAGTCAGATCAACATAGAATATTTACATATTCTAGTTGACCTTGGTTAAGTATATTCCAGAAATCTCTCACTTCTTTTCCGAAAAAGGGTTCAAAATGCAAAAAAAGGTAACAAAGTACACTATACTCGTGTACAGTTATGGGTTTCTAATTCTTTTTATTCTGGGCGGTTTCGGATATGCCCTGATTGACGGATATAATAAACCCAGTAAAAATACTGTAGTCACTCCTCTACAATCCGGAAGAGATGTTGAATCACGATGAGAAAATCTAAAACGAAAAGTTCTTTTGACATCAAATTGGGGATGTTCTGAGCAATAAATGCGTCTCAGACAAAGATTTTGCGGGGAAATATGATGTAAAAAGAACAAAATCATGATTAAATAAAACTCAAAAAAGGAGGAACACAACGGTTGGGGTGACCGTCTCACAGACGCCACCCCAACAATAATTTGCATATACAAATTGTTCTTCATTATTTTTTGCCAAAGCCCTAACACTTGTTCTTTTACAACTCCAATCCTAAACAATGACATCAACGAGGTGCAGTTGCTTTTGCAGTAATCTCTTTGTTTCCGGGAAAGAGATTCGAAAGCAACTCCTCCTTGTTGAATGTTTTTCTTTCACCATTCAATGAGAGCCTCTCAAGAAGCACTCACTCACTTCAACTAAAAAAAGGAACATTAAAATGGAAGGAAAAATTTCGGAAAAGATGAAAGCAATCGGCATTTTCTTCACCGTAGTAAAACTCGCCTTAATCCTGGTGATCGGTGGAGGAATCATCATTGCCATCCCCTTTCTTGCTTGACATCAAGAGGACAAAAAAATTTGGAACGGCAACCTCATGTGAGGTTGCCGCTCTTTCACTTTAAATTTAAAAATTCCCTAATCCCCTCAATATACTCCTTATTCGAATCAAACATCCACTCATTATGAGTTCCAGATGTTTTTAGGAATGTTTTCGGCTCCAAAGCCATGTCAAACAGATCCTCTCCATGCCCAAAAGGAATAATCTCATCTTCCTTGCTATGAATTATAAAAATCGGCACATGAATGTTTTTCACCTTCTCCCCGGTTTCAAAATGAAATCGAAGCAACCATCTCACTGGCAAATACCAAAAATATTTCCGGGCTATGTCTTCCGCCGAAAAAAGTGCCGATTCAAGCACCACTGCAGAAATTTCCTTATTTTGAGCAACATCAGCCGCCACAGCCCCCCCTATCGAACGGCCCCAAATAATGATTTTATCCGCTAAAATTTTCTTTTTCTTTGTTACAAACTCCCAAGCCGCACTCCCATCATTGTAAACATCCTGCTCCTTGATAATCCTCCCAGAACTCTTCCCATATCCTCGATAATCAAAAATAAGAGCATTAAGTCCGAGACTTTTAAATATTTCCATCTGAAAAACCCTATGCGAAAGATTTCCGGCATTCCCATGGAAAAAAATCACGGTTTTTTCCGCCCCATCCGTCTCCATCCACCATCCATGGAGCTTTTTCCCATCAACCGTCTCAAAAAACACCTCCTCGATCCCCAAATACTTAGAAGGAGAATTAACAATTTTTGTCGGATAAAATATTAATTTTTTCTGAAAAAAATAAGTAAAAAATACAAGAAATAGATACCCCACCAGCAGTACCAGTAATATGTTTAATATTTTCATTATTCTAATTTTCAATTTAACGAACGAACAACTTTTGCTCTTTCCCTATAATCATTCGCATCATCATTTTTCCCAATCAATCGATAAAACAAACTTATATTATCCAAAACAACAGCGATGCCCGGATGGTTTTCTCCAAACACTCTCTCTTTACTCTCCAATAACCACTTATAATACATTTCAGCCTCATCATATTTTTTTAGGTTAAAACAAACCGTAGCCAACTTTTGCAACACACCTGCCAAATCAGGATGATATTTACCTTTGGTCTTTTCCGATATTTTCAAAATACGCTTATACAAATCTTTTACCTCCTTATCCTTCGCTTCCGTTTCATACACTTTGGACAAATTATTTAAAGCTGATAATATTCTTGGATCATTTTTTCCGTATGATGCTTCCTTAACATCCAGAATGTGCGTAAAAAGAAGGTTTGCCTTACCATACTCCCTCTGATTGTAAT
>CAYVJW010000076.1:0-8227 GCA_964451885.1 uncultured Candidatus Peribacteria bacterium
ATATGGCGTGAATATGAGATGAAGATGCGTACTTTATTTTTTGCCAAATCCCTTAGCTCTAATTGCTACAATCTCAACAATAGTGATATTTTTTTGATAATTTTTAATTAACTCTCTCCCCCGTCGCCATCTCATGCCTGCTCCTGGCAATCTTCTCTTGCCTCTCATACTTGTTCTGATCAATAGTCCCCTCTTCGAGCAGTCTTTTCCATATTTCCATAGACTTATTGTATCGATCGAGATGTTCTTGTTTTTCTGTTTCTGAGATGCTTTCTCTGGCGTGAATTTTTATTTGTTCTTTAAATGATGGAACAAAAGACAGTTGTGATTCTTCGGAAATATTTATCCTAAAACAGGATTCTCCGACTTCCCGGTAGCCTTCATCGCATTTCCATACGTCTGTTACACTTTCTATGTAGTGGGCATTGGCGGGAATTTTTGCGCAAAAGGTTTTGTTATAGTCCATGCCGTATCCTTCATCGCAAAAACATTCGTTTCCTTCCAGGTACGCGTTTTTCGGGCAAAGCGCGGCCATTGATGCTTTTAATGTTGCTATTGTGTGATAGAGATCTTCCATTTTTTCGGGCGAACAACTCATATTTTCTTCATTTGTTTCTTCTTCCTGCATATCAAGTATGACGCTTGCTTTGAGCATTTTTGAAAAGCTTTCTCCTTCTATTGCGTATTGGGAAAAAATGCCGATGGAAAGGGTGATTAAAAATGCTCCTGTATAAAGGCAAAGTTCTCTCCTTCTTTTGGTTATGTGAGCGAATGGTTTTCTTTTTATTTTCATTATTTATGGGGAAATCGTAATATTTTACCTGAAAATAAGTAAAAACACAAGAAAATTCATTGATAATTATTCATTGTTCATTGATAATTGAATCAATGTATTTCGACTCTGCCGCTACCACCCCTCTCGATCCTCGCGTAAAAGAAGAAATGCTTTCGGTGATGGATATCTTCGGGAATGAAAACTCAAAGCATTGCTACGGGTTTGAGGCAAGGAAAAAGATGGACGGGTATTTGAGGCGCATTGCTGATGTTTTGAATGTTTCCCCTGACCAGTTGGCTATTACTTATTCGGGAACGGATTCGAATCGAAAAATTATTTGGGCTTGCCGGAAGCGGTTCGGGTATGAAAATTTGTATTGCTCCAGCGTGGAGCATTCTTCCATTTCTGATGAGATTTTGGAGGAAAATTGTTTTGATCCACGAGATTTTTCCGGTGTTCCGGAGAGCGCGAAATTTTTGGCTTTGATGCATGCAAATTCTGAAACGGGGGCCGTTTATGAGGGGGAGGAATTGCGAAAAAAATTCCCCGATGCGGTCCTCCTGCGAGATTATGCGCAAAGTTTTGCGAAAGGACTACTACCTGACTTTGGGAACTGCGATGGGGGGACTTTTGCTCCGCAGAAAATCTATGGACCGAAGATGGTGGGCTTGCTGTATCTGAAAAATCCAGAGTTTTTTACGGAAATTTCAAAGGATTCCCATACGAAAAATCTTTTTCTGGTTGCGGGAATGGCGAAGGCGTTTGAGATTCACGCGGAAGAGTTGAGCAAAAAAATTGTTCAGATTGGGAAGTGGCAGCAACAAATTGAAGGTTTTATTGATGCCAATATTCCTGATTATAAAATTCATGAAAAAGAAAAACCCCGTATTCCGGGACTTATCAATGTGGCTTTTAAGGGCGCTCGAGGATCAGAGCTGATGGCTATACTGTCAGAGCGGGAAGGGATTGCTATTTCTACCGGGTCGGCGTGCACTTCCGACATACTCTCCCCTACTCGTGTGATCAAATTTATTGAACAAGATGAGACATGGCGATACTCCATTCGCATCGGACTTCATAAGTTTTTGTCAGATGAGAATGTGCGGGATTTTTGTGAAATATTGGAGCACTATATTGAGGAAATAAGGAAGAAAAATTATTGATTATTTATAAACATCATGATCTCCTACTGCCAAAAACACTACTTCTTCTTTTGATAAACATTGAAACACAATCCTGGTCTTGTAATTAACAGAAAAACTATACCTCCCATTTAATCGTCCTTTAAGCTTGTGAACTTTTAAAACCGGATTTTTATGATCCACCTCAAACAATTCTATCTTTTCGAATACTTCTTCTTGTAGTTCTTTTTCCAATTTTTTCAACTGTCGAAAAAAAGGGGGAGCATAAAAAATTTCCATTATAATTTTTTTAATATCTCACGTGGATTCCCTTTTAATATTTTTCCCTCTTTTATACATTGTTCACTTTCAAGTACTGTTGAAACGGCCATTTCTTCTTCCGCTCGTAAAATAGCCTTTCGCGCTACTTCCGCTTTATTATTTGCATAACCCAGCTCAACCAAATGTTGAACTGCTTTTTCTAATTCTCCCGATAATGGAACGGATAAAACTGTCATTAGTAAAATATAATACGATATAATATTACATCGTATTTATTAATAAATCAAGACAATACTTCTTTCCTATAAAAAATATCTTTCCCTATGTCGACGATCTGCCTCATCTTCGTCCCTACATCATCACTTAATATACCTCTCTGGTTTATAAAAAATTCAGCAAGAATTTCTAAAGGATGATTATTTTTGTGCTCTCCATGCCAACGGCTATGATGAAAATCGTATTCCAGGGTTATTAAATTGGTTTTATGTGCAGTTTCAAAACCTTCTTCTTTTCGAGAGCTGGGGATAATATGATGGGTATCTCTTCTTTTTTTGGGAAGGTCTCTTTCTAAAAAAAGCACTTTGTCTTTTCTTATGTGCTTAAACAAGCATCTCTCAACTCTCCCTTTATATCCTAATGTTTCGCTATAAATCCAATTATAAAAATTATCGGGAAGAAGCAATCCCATTTCTCGAAGTTCAGCTCTTATTTCTTTCGAAATCACACGGAAATTTACCAGGTAATAAACCACAAATCGTTCCAAAGCAGAACCTGCCTCATGCAAGGCTTTAACTCTATCTTCTACTTCTTTGTCCGGATCTTTAATTTCTGGGGGCTTATTATTTTTTGTTTTTTTTTGCCATTTTCTCCAGCTTCTGCTTCCAGGAGTTAATAAAGCAGACGGCTTTCTTTCTCGTCCCATTTCTTCAACTTATTAATAAATATTTAGTGTATACTTTGTTGTTTTCATAATTTCAAATTTATATTCTTTTATTAACTTGATCTATATCGAACCATATGTCTTTCTAGTATTCTCTCAATGGCTTCGGGGAATTCTTCCAGGCTGGGGGAGATGATGCTGTGCGAACCGAAATGTTCTTTTACTCTTTCTACAATGATGTCTTCGGGCGTTATCGCTATTCCTTCAAAGGGAGTGATTTTTCGGGCTTCATCGGCGGCGTTTTTTGTGTCCTGACTTTTGGATGTGCTGTCCGTAATAAAAATTACTAATGAACCAACCCTGTCTGCATACGGCCTTGCCCGCCTGACGGCTTTTTGTAGACGAGGCAAAGCAGCACGAATTGAATCCGCGTCTTCATTAGATCCTCCACGATTATCCAGTATACTTACTAATCGGCTCTTTTCCGGTCCGAAAAACCTTTCATTGAATGCTTTAACACAATACTTTTGAGGATCATGGCTGACATTTTTTTGGTCACTTACCAGTACTTCCACCATAATGTTATGATCCTGTACCGCTTCCATGAGAGCAATACTTGCTTTAATGGCATTTTCAATCCGCTCAATAGGTTGATACATGGAAGTACTTATATCAATAACAATTTGCAGTACAAACATGATTTTTTCGGGATTCTGTCTTCTTCCCATCGGTTCTTCAAGACCGGTAAGTATGCGGGAAACATACCGTCGGGTGTTAAATCGTACTCCCCTTTTTCCCCACTCATAGGGAGGCTCGTCATTTTTTGAAAGATATCGGGTAATAATTCGTTTAAGCCGTTGAATCACAGGAAATACTTCCTCCTTTAATTCACTGTACCGCTCTCTGAATTTTGCATCCTCGAAACCGTCCTGTAATTTTTCTAAATGGTGTTTTCTGTCTTCCAGTTCCTGCAAATCCCGATCATTACTTTCTGTATCCTCTCTGGTTTGCCGAGCTTTTTCCTGCCATCTTTTTTCGTGTTTCCGCTCCATTTTTTGTAAAAATCGCTGTAGTTCCAAAGGCCATGAGGACGGATCATTCGAATTGAGATGTGGAGCTTCTTTTGGAGCATCTTCTACTGAAGGGCCTCCTTTTTTCCCTGTTGAGGAATTATGTCCACCATGAGGAAATTCATCAATGAGCCTTTTAAGAGCCGGCCATATATGTTCTACGATCAATTGTTCCACTTCAGGGTTTACTTTCATGGCCGGACGCACGGAATCTCCGGCTATTTTGGAAATAATATGCTCGATTCGAGCATATTCCTCCTGCACCCGCGGATGGATATGTTCAGATCCCCATGGTTTTTCTATCCCTTCCAATTCTTTCGCGTGAAGCGCCCAAATCCGCTCAAGTTTGATGAGAAATTTAAACTGGTCAGTGGGGGAAAATTTTCTGTTTGTGAACCCGGCAGCGATACTGGGAATGACATACTGCCGATTTTTAGCAAAGAGTTGGGATTGTTCGTATGGATTGAGTGGGCCTCCTTTTAAACGCTCATTCCTTGGATCCTCGATTCTGTCATTGAGAAGTTTTAGTTCCGTCGGATCGTACCCTTCCTGCCGGGCCAATGTTTCAAAACGACCTATTCTTTCAAAGTCCGTTGCTTCGGCATGCCCTTGTTCGTGAAGTATTTCTCCGCGAAAAAACGGAAGAGGGGCTCCTCCAGCTATAAAAATAAAAGGAACTCCTATGATATATATTTTTTTTTGAGGATCGTCTTCAATTTTTCCTTCTTTTGTAATATGTCTGGCCGGAACTTGCATACAAATAAACTCTTTCAGATCGGGATCGGTATATATTTCGGTGGTTCGATCCGGCGTTTGCGCATATCTCTCCAGCGTTTTTAATAATCGAACCATTTCTTCGGGAGAAGTAGTTTCGGCTCTTTCGGCTAGTTCGGCCATGAATGTTTCGGCGTTTCCCAGAGAAAAATCTAAGTTTTCCAGTGATGATTCAGGAGAGTTCATGAAAATTTTCGATTTATGATTTTCATTCTTTTCATTTCTTCATTTTTTCCCTTGCTACTTGCTCCTTGCTATAGCCCTATTACAGAAAAAGCCGCATCTACTTTCGATTCTATAGGATGTTCACGTTTATATGTTTTTATTCTTTCGCTAATAATATCCAAGACTCCTAAGCCTACTTCAGAATGTTGTGCCAGTATCCGGATAATTTTATCGGGAACGTCTGTAAGACCTAATAGCGAAATAGCTCCTCGATATTTCATAAGATATGCCACTGCCAATTCTGAAGAAGAAGTAATACCATCAAGAAACAGTAACTGCCCCGAATGTTTGCTAATGTGCAAAGCAGCAGTATCGGAAAGTGAAGTAAGAGCCGTGAGTAATAAACGCGGCCCTTCATGTTTTCCCAGGTACACAGCAACCTCATCCGAAATAAAAGTAAGATGATCAAAATGTAAGGGACCTTTATAATCTTCGCTAATAATCCTGGCTATTTCAGGCGGCAGGTAAGTCAATTCTTTATGCCGATTGTATTTCCCTTCCCGAATCTCCTGCCAGATTCCGGCATTGTGTTTAAAGTCCGGAATTTTGGAAAATTCGGAAATAGGAAGCGGTATCCCGGCAACGTCAACTATTATATGCGCCAAGGCTTCGGAAATTTTCCTCACTTGATCATAGGCAACCGGCTTATTCCGAATTATTTCGTCTGAAAGCTGTCCGGCTGTATCGGCAATAACATTCAGTTCCGGAGTATCGGCCGCAAATTCCAGGCACAGTGGTTTGATCATTGTGATTTTAATAAATTATGTCTGATTTTTTCCTTTTGTTTTAAGAGTTTCTACAATCAATTCTTCCAGCGCCACATACACAATCTCCAAACCCTCGATCGGATTCTTCTGGAAATCCGCGAAAATATTCAGATAGGCTTTTCGTACATCTTCGCATTTGGCATATTGTTGAGCCAGAGCAATGGTGTTTCGCATACTGACCCCGATTCTTCCGAAATTTCCCTTTTTGGCTTCATATTCTTTTCTCCAGGTATCTGCAATTTTTAAAATATCCCGTAATCCAACAAGTAATTTCGTTGCTTGTGCTCTTCCTGATTCTTCTCCGTTAACAAGTTCGTTGAGGTACGGATTTGCTTCAAGTTCGGGGAGGCGGCTGGAGTTTTCATTTATAACCACTTCCCAAAGCAAATAAAATTCTTTGTCCGTAAGCCCCTGGAAAATGCTAAAAAACGGGTACAAAACAAGAACTTCGTCACAAGCATATCCTCTCAGCCTTTGATCTTCCTGTTCTTTCTGTTCCAGTACAGCATTCGTCCACTTATTTTTACGCTGGAGCAATTCTCCTTTTTTTAGCGCCGAATATTCCATTACCATGGATTGTCCGCGCGTACGGTCGAGAAGAGCTTCTCCTATATCCCCTGCGGCTCCGTAGGTGGCGGGATTTCCATCGATAATGATGAGGACTCCTTCAGCCGCGGTAATGGTGATGCCTTCATATTGGAAAGAACGGTTTCCGTCTCCCAGTCCGTGAAGGATTGCTTGTACTTCCGGTTTGAGAGCATTTACTTCGTTGACATAGACTATGGCACCAGGGGTTTGGAGGCCTTCTGCCAAGGCAGTTAAAAAACGTTTTGTTCCTTCTTTGGTGTCAAATTCATAGCGGTGCATGAGATCAGGAGCTTCTATTCCCCTTCCACAGGAGAACCAGAAAAACGGGCGGTTCGTTTTTGCGGCGATATATTCAGCGGCTTCTGTTTTTCCCGTTCCTGATTCGCCAAGCATAAACGTCATTTCTTTTCCTTGTTCTTGCTGAGTATGTAAACATTCGGCTAGTTTGGAGAGATTCCAGGCAAAAGTCGGAGTTTCTTTGATTTCCGGTTTTACTTTCGGTACTTTTTCTTTTCCGTCTCCTCGTTTTCTGTTTAGGAGGTATAACTGGCTGAGCAATTCGGATACGCGCTGGGTTAGATTTTCTACGTTTATGCTTTCCAGATCAAACCCGCGAGTGCATTTGCTCACTTGTTCAAGAGCTTCTTCAATTTCTTTTTTTATCAACTCCGGTTTATTGTCTTTTCCTTTTTTGAAACACATTTCTTCTTTGATAACAGCCGCGATTTTTTCTTTGGTTTCTTTTCTTACGGCTTCTTCGCTGGACATTAAATTTTGTTCAAATTTATCGTATTTTCTGAATATCCTTTCAGCTACTCGCCATTCGTCCAGTGAAAATACATTATTTACGGATGCAAGAGTACAGGCTTGTTCAGCACTTGTTTTTCCCGGGCGAAGTTCTTGTTGTCTGCGGATATAGGAAACTATTACTTTTTCATCATACTGTTGCGACCGAACACGCCAAGGAGGATTATCATGCGCTCCGTGCCAGATAAGACTTTCGTAACCTTCAATCCATTTCGGTATTTCGGATGGCGCTTCTACGTTTTCTGGTAGGGTTTTCATGATGTTGGGTAATGTTCTTACGAGGGGAGCTGAATCAGGCATAATCTTCTCTTCCTGTTCCCGTTGAAAAATAGGCGGTTCGTAATGTTTTATCAGGTCTATCAACTCTCCGAGCACAGCTCCCAATGTCTTTTTTTTACCGATTTTTATTCCTTCAGGAAAAGCAAGTTCCACTCCAACTTCTTCCAAAACTTCCGTACAGAATCTTGTTCTTATGCGGCTTAAGGCTTCTCCTAATTGTGAAGGCGAAAGTTCCTTACCGGAACTTTCGTCTTCAGGCAATTCCGAAGGCTGATCAGCGCCCATCATTAGAGGATGTTTAGTTAAGTTTGTTTTTAATTACATTATTTTCTAAAAATATCAATTCTTTTTTGAATACCTTTTTGAATACCGTCGGACACCGATAAACTTTTATGTTTCGCCAATAATTTTATCCCTTGGTTGGAAATGGTAGTGAGATCTTTAAGGCAAAGCACTTGTCCTTTTTACTTACTGAGATGTTCAGCGGCTTTATCGGAAAGTGTTGTAATGCCGCTGATAAAAAGACTTCCTTTACTCCTTGCAAGCTGGCTTGCTCCATAATTAGTAATGTTTTTTAAATTGTCAAGAGTAAGTCCTCCTTCATCAGGGCTGTTTCATGCTAACAAAGCAAAATAAGATTAATTCATTTCGAGAAGAGA
>CAYVJW010000077.1:0-8050 GCA_964451885.1 uncultured Candidatus Peribacteria bacterium
CTTCATTCTACTCATTTCTAATAAATGGGTAAGTTATTTATTTCTAAGTCCCTAAGTATTCAAAATCACATTTTCCAATGACAAATCTACCTCAAAATTCTTCTTCAAATCTTTGTAAATCCTAATGGCATCAAAAACCCGCCCAGAAATAAAAAATTGTTTTATTTTATCAAGTAATATCTGACCTTCTTACAAGCTCTTATATCTCCCGAATCATTCGCATCAAATCTTTTGTTGAAAGTTTTGCGCTTCCTTCTGTCCCTTCCAGTAAACTATCAGCTAAATCTCGCTTTTTCTTATGTAAATTTACTATTTTCTCCTCAATTGAATCCTTTGTCACTAATCGATAAATTGTTACTGGATTTTTTTGTCCTATTCGATGTGCCCGGTCTGAGGCCTGATCCTCAACTGCGGGATTCCACCAGGGATCCATGTGAATAACATAATTCGCAGCCGTCAAATTTAAACCAACCCCTCCGGCTTTTAAACTAATCAAAAATAAATCTCCCTCTCCTGCTTGAAATGCCTCGACTCTTTTTTGGCGTTCTTTTAACGGAGTACTGCCATCTAAATACTGGTACTTAATGCCTTTTTTTTCTATCAGTTCTTTTATGAGCCCCAAATGTCCAACAAACTGACTAAAGACCAAGGCTTTATGGCGATTTTCCAATAGCTCATCTACCACATTTGAAAATAAATTTAGTTTCGAACTTTCAATTGCGCTTTCCGGCATGATTAATTTGGAATGACAACAAGCTCTTCTTAACTTCATTATTTCTGCTAAAATTTTTAAATGAGACGTTCCAGATGAGTTTTCTTTCATGTTTTCCATATTTTTTATAGCCTGTTGCCTTAGTGCCTCATAGAATGCCGTTTCTTCTTTTGACATATTTACAGATAATGTAATTTCTGTTTTTGCCGGTAATTCTTCCAGTACGTTGCTTTTTTTACGACGCAAAATGAATGGTTGAATTAATTTTTTTAATTGTTTTTTTGGTTCCGGAATATTTTTACTTATGGGGAGAGCGTATCGCTCATTAAAACGATCAAGAGAGCCTAATAATCCTGGATTAATAAAAGAAAACAAATTCCAAAGTTCTCCTAGGTGGTTTTCCATTGGAGTTCCAGTGGTTATCATTTTGAAATCAGCCTGTAACTTCAAAGCAGCCTTTGAGCGTTTTGCGTTAGTATTTTTTATAGCCTGGGCCTCATCCAATACAATCATATTCCATTTTACACTGGATAATAATTCCAGTTCCTGCTGCATTAATCCATAGCTGCAAACCATTAGATCAAAAGGTTTCAAATTATTAATCATTTTAGATCTGGCATTGCCTCCCAAAGTCATGGCATTAAGGGATGGTGCAAAACGAGTGGCTTCAACTTCCCAGTTAGCACAAACAGAAGCCGGAGCTACTACGAGGATCGGTCCATTTCTTGCTCTATCCAACATAATCGACAAAGCCTGAATAGTTTTTCCTAGTCCCATATCATCCGCCAGACAAGCTCCCACCCCCATATGGGCTAGTCGACTGATCCAGTTAAATCCTTCGAGCTGATATTCTCGTAATTCTGCTTGAAGGGTAGAAGGAACAACTGGTCTTATTTCCCGGGCTTCCTGAATTCGAGCCACATTTTGTTTCCAGGATTCATCGACCTTTAATTGATCAATATTATCCGTAAAATCCTGTACTGCCATGCTGGCCAGCTGGTGAAATTTTACGCCAGACTTTGTTTTGTCAGCAAATGAATTAAAGGTTTTTAGTTGATCTCGAAATTTTTGTGTTAAAGCCAAATACTGACGATCACCCAAAGGAATAAATCGTGTAGGAGTTGATTCAACCAACTCCAAAAGTTTTTGCATATCTAACATGAGTGATTTATCCAATTTTAATTTTCCTGAAACAGAAAACCAGTCATTTTCCTTTTTTATCTTTAAAGAAAATTTATCAAAAGAAGCTTGATGCGACACTCGGAATTTTTCGCCTTCCGGCCATTCTATTACAATTTTTTTTCTTAATTCTTCAAGCTCAACTAATACTTGCAGGCAATCCTCTGGTACATCAAACATCCATTCGTTTACGGATTTTCCAATTATATCTAAGGTAGGACAAGCTGTAATTACTTCTGTTTCCGTTTTTGTCTCTTGGGTTAAATTTCGTTTTGTTTGCACTTTTTGTTCTTTAATTACCGAAATGATATTTTCGCGTCCTTTTCCTGGTTTAAAGTAAGGGCCATCCGTAGAAAATGGTCTTACAAATAATTCCAGCTTTAGGCCATCGCCTAAAGGCAGCAAATGAACATAAATACGTTTATCGGCTGAAATTTGGGGAATATCCTGAGCGGCTCCTTCTACGTCAGAATGAACTGTTACAAGAGAAGAAAGATTAGAAACCGTTTCAATCAATTGTTTTTTTGCTCTTTTGGGAACTGTTAATCCATGTGTGCCAATAGCTTTAGTTATATCTCTATGCGCTTGGCTTATTTCCACCAGTTTATAACGAGTCGAGGTCTCTTGGATTAATTGACATTCCAGAGTTGGATCAATCTTTTCGGCAAATTTAATTTCAAATGTATCTCCTTTTTGTTCCACTAAAATTTCCGGCACATGTTTTAGTAACTCTACTGGCACATCATCAGAACCGGATAAAAACAAAAATGGATGGCCAACCATAGCTTGTAATGCTTTTTCTTTATCAAACTCATAAGTAATTCCTCCGTAATACCCATATCGATAGGCATTAATTGTAGCTCCAATACTATGATCTTGAGGAGTCATGGATTTCAATTCTCCGTTCATTATTCTTTTTAATGCAACTGGTCTGCCACTTGACCATTTTCCTTTTTTGCCAAGTTTTTGTTCCACGGGAGAAAAGGCAGTACTCCTGGAGTTGGTTTCAAAATTTACAAACCAGACTAGTCGTGCGGAATTAGCAGAAAATGATGTTTTTGAGGATAAATCAGACAGTATTTTTAATGAACGTTCCCAAGCTTCTTTTTTTTTATCAAATACTAATATGTGCTGAGTTTTTATTTTTTTTCTGGTGGATTTCTCATACTTGGAAAATTGATCATCTTTGGGATCAATCTGTGTTAATAATGATGCAAACTCAGTGGCAATCCATAAGTATCCCATATTTTTTGCTTTTTTAAATGTTGATATTAGTTTTTTTTGATATTTTTTTAATTTTTCAGGAAAAAACTGGGAAATTACAATGGATGCAAAAAGTAAGGAAATGCTGTCATTCTCTTTCATATTTTTCATTAAAAAGCTTTCTGCAAGCTCCAATTCGTTTTCCTCCGCTAAGATGTAGGCCTTCAAACATAAATAAGCTGGCATGAAATTGCTGTTTTGATGATCGCAAAGAGTTATGAATTCTAAAATTTTCGGATACATTTTTGTATCCTTCATTTTAATCAATGCCAAAAGATAAAATAATCCGCTTAAATTTGAAAAATATATTTTTCTTTTGCCATATACTTTTCTTAAGAACTTTAAGGCTAATTCAAATTGGTTGATCGCCCGAGGATTTTCTCCACGTAAAAAATATATCCAGGCCAATATTGCTTGCGATTCTGGGGCATCTTCCAAATCTTGTTTTATTAGTTCTTCTGCTTTGTCCAATTCTCCTTTAAAAATAAAATAATTTGCCAACAAGTTACGAAATTCATGACCATGTTTTATGTCATAATTCTTATAATCTGTAACCAACAAAACTTGAGATTCAACTGATCGTAGATTGATCAATTTTGGTAAAAAAATATCAGGAAGGACATCTGCCTGAATCAACAAAGGTAATTGTCGAAACCATTCAAGCCGAAAAGGATTGTCAAAAATTGTGTGCGTTAAATTAAATCGTTTGTATGCATCGGGAAAATATCTATAAGCTGTATTAATAGATTTAAAAAAGAGGTCCGAGTTTTTTGAGTATAGTCCAATACGGGCATCTCGAATACATCTTGTGATGTTATCAGGTTCAGAGTTCCAACTATATCTATTAAGTGGAATTATTTCTTGAACCGATTTAATAAAATCTTGAAAATAGTCATTTTTTGATGCTTCAGTAGTAAGTTGTTCGATGATTTTAGAATGACAAGACGTCCATTTTCTGTTATCTTCAATTAACAATCCTAATGCTAAAAAATTTTCAATAAGTCGAGATAATTTAGGATGAGTAAAAACTGTATTATTTCCATCATTAATGTTGCACATTTTGATACATTTCAGGATATTTCCCGTATTTATCGATTCATAGATTGTGGAACACAACTGAAGTATTTTTTTTTCAAAAAGACTTAATTTGTGATAATTGTCCGTGAGTTGTTGATGATTTGGATTGATTTTCATATAATTACATATTAGGAATAATGAGTATAATGGACATTATGAAAAATATTAATTTCGTCAAAAAAATAGATCAAACCCAAATGAAAACCAAAACAAATATTCGCATTACACTTTTCGCTTTCATCATCTCTTTTTTAATACCTCAAAATCTTCAAACCCTCGAAGCTGCAGATTTACTCACCCGTGGGCAGGTGACTTTCACCAAGTCCAATCCCATAGCCGTCATAAAAACTGAAGAGGGTTATATCACCCTCCGCCTCTTCCCGGAACAAACCCCGAAAACCGTTGAAAACTTTATCGGCCTGGTAAAACAAAAAAAATACACCGGAAATGTTTTTCATCGGGTGATAAAGAATTTCATGATTCAGGGAGGGGATTATGAGAACCAAAACGGAACTGGAGGAAAGAGTATCTGGGGCCGTCCTTTTGAAGACGAATTTTCGGAAGAATTAAAGCACAAGAGGGGAGTTATCTCCATGGCAAACGCCGGAGCCAACACAAACGGATCCCAGTTTTTTATTACCCAAAGAGCCAGTCATCATCTGGACGGGAAACATACGGTTTTTGGAGAAGTGATTGAGGGTATGGAAGTCGTAGATAAGATTGCCGGCATTAAAACGGACACAATGGGGCGTCCAGTATTTCCGATAAAAATGGATATTTCCATGGTTGAAGAAATAGTCGAGGAAGAAATTCCCCGGGAATTTACCGATCAGAATCAAATCCCCCAATGGGCACTGGAGGCTACTAAAGATTTTGTTGAACGAGGAATTATCAGCGGCAACGAAGACGGTTCTTTCGCCCCGTTCCGTCCGGTAAACCGCGCGGAACTGGCAAAAATAATGGTCTTGGCGAAAGAAATAGAACTGAGCCAAGGTGATGATTCACACTTTCACGACGTATCTTCAAATGCTTGGTACCATCCATATGTAGAAGCTATTTATGAGCAAGGCTGGATCGACGGATACCCGGACGGGACTTTCCACCCGGAGCGGACCATTAACCGCGCGGAAATTTCCAAGATTGTATCCAATGCTTTCGGGCTTCAGGAACCAGACTCGGGAGAGCTGAGTTTTTTTGACGTACGGGAAACGGATTGGTTTTATCCATATGTGAAGAAGGTTTATAAAAATCAGGTTATGAACCACAACGGGTTGGGATATTTTTATCCCGGAAAAGCGTTGCAGCGGGCGAGAACGGTGAAGATTGTTTATGATGCGGGGCAAAAAAACGTCAAATAAAAAAGCATCCTGCAGGGTTATGCACCCTGCAGGATTTCGAGATCCTATGAGTCGGTGTTGTATTGGGAGTGAACTTTTCCTGTTCCGGACAGAAGAATAGCCAGTTTTTTCATGCGCGGAAATTCCAGGGCGGCAACGTAGATGATTACCGTTATGGGGACACAAAGGAGCATTCCCGTTACACCCCAGATGTTAAACCAGAGTGTCAGGGATAACAGTATCACTACGCGACTTAGGTTGAGCTTTTGTCCCATCAGGTAAGGATCAAGGATCGACCCAATCACCCATTGGATTGCAAACAGCCCAAAAAAAACGATAGCAAGAGGACCTGTGAAGCCAAACTGGATTGCCGCCATTATCACAGGGAAGGCACATGCAATAGGTGAGCCTAACGTGGGGATGAAGTTCAACAAGAATATGATCAAAGCCCAGAAGGGCGCGAAGTCGATATTCATCCACACCAGAAGTCCGTAACACAACAGCGCCGTAAGGATGCTCACAAACAGCTTGATATTGAGATACTTTTCGATGGCCATATTGCTTTTATCAAGCACACTTTTTACTTCCGGAAAATGATCTTCCAATTTCTTCTGAAAAATCATCTGTTCACCGATGATGAATAGCAGGTAGAGGACGACCATCACTGTGTGGCCCATTACTGTTTTGAAAAATTTGGCCAGATGCGACAGAAGCCAAGGAAGTGACTCGTCCACATATCCGTTGAGTTTATCTGTATTGATGTATTTCCCAACCTCCGGATTGGATTGAGAAATCGCGGCGATGTTGATTTTCAACTGATCCTTATAAATCTGGGTATTTTCGATAACGTTATTGATGTTATTTTGGACGATTTGAAAGACAAACCATCCGAACATTGCCCAGATCGCGACGGACAGGCTTACTGTGGCCCAGCGGGGAAGGAGGATTCCAATACGTGGGATTCTCTGGAGCCTGTGGGCCAGCGTGTTCATTAGATAATAGATGACGATTGCAATCAACAGAGGTTGCAGCAGGTTTTTCCCGATGACCATCAAGTACCCTCCCATGATGACCGTTGCCGTGACATAAAAAGTCGTGGCCATTGTTGTTTCCCTTCTTCTCTCAATTTCCATTTCCATCTCCTTACTCAATAGGATTGACATACGAAGGAAAGACTCAAAGAGTTTTCCTTCGCAAACGTTTTTTACGATCTATCAAAGATCAGTATCATATAAAACAAAAACACAAAAAAGTCAATAATTATCACTTGACATTATTACTAAATCATACTAAAGAAAAAAATAAATTATTTGCCTTTCGATTTATTTTATGTTAAAATTACATGTTATTCATTATTTATTAAATAAAAAAAAACAAAAAATGAAAACCCCAACCCCCAATCCACAAACTGCCAAAAAGCCCTGGTATACCATTATTCCAGGATTATTATTTTTGGTTCTTTGTTCCGGAATAACCGGATACATGATCTCAGAGCATAATCTGGGCAAACAGTTAAAAGGAAATTCAAATCCTGATCTCTGTGAAACTTTCAGTTATTCTTCCGGAGAAGGAGAAGAATATGCTCCTTATCTGATAGAGAATATTCAAGGCCTTCAGGCCATGAAATGTGACCTGAGTTCTTATTATAAGTTAAATAATAATATAGATGCCTCAAGCACTTCTACCTGGAATTACGATGAAGAACTTGATCTTAACCTTGGATTTGAACCGGTAGGAGACTCTCAAGAAATAGAAGATTCGCCCTTCACCGGTTCATTAGATGGGAACGGATATATTATCTCCGGCCTTTACATTAATAGACCTCAGACTTCAGGGGTTGGATTATTTGGTCATACAAATTATGGAAATGGAATAAATGACATTGCTCTTGAAGGAGGAAGTATCATCGGGCACGAAAATGTCGGAGCGCTTGTGGGAAATGTTTATGGAACAGAAATTCAAGATTCTTATTCCACCACCAATGTCACCGGACAAAATAGTATTGGAGGGTTGGTAGGGTATAGTGAAGATAATAGCATTTATAGATCCTACAGCAGCGGAACAGTAACGGGGCAGGGGTCGGATGGGCCAAATTGTAGTGAAATAGGAGATGAGCCAACTTGTGCTGAAACTGACGGATGTTATTTTGAAGATGGAGAATGTTGGGAGCAGGAAAGTGAAGAAACCGGTAGAAATATTGGAGGGCTAGTTGGAAACGCTTCGGAAGACGTAAGCATCTATAGGTCTTTTGCCACCGGAAACGTAAGCGGTACTGAAAATGTAGGCGGGTTAGTAGGATATATGGACGATGAATCAAGTACTTCTAATACTTATGCTACCGGAAGTGTAACAGGAACAAATGATTACATTGGCGGATTGATCGGATACTTAGGCGATGATTCTGATATCGATTATTCTTATGCTACGGGCAGCAATTCCCGCAATGACCTAAAAGCGGATAAATAAGGCCTATAAATTTTTG
>CAYVJW010000078.1:0-7924 GCA_964451885.1 uncultured Candidatus Peribacteria bacterium
AACAGATGCCGCAGATACGCGAAGTAATAAGAGGAACCTCATCATAAGACCGCCCCTTAATAATATCCTCAAAATACCTCGCCCCCTCCACCGAATGAATATGGCATTTTTCCACCTTCCCGTCCTTAATGCGGATATTAACCTCCGCATGTCCTTCGACTTTAGTGATGTGGTTGAGGGTGATTTTTTTTGTTGGCATGGCAGGGCGATTATAAATTATGAATCACGGATAAAATCCATTTGCGAAAGTTTCTTATAAAAATTTTCTCTTGAATCGATTAGAAGAAAAATGATTTCTTGTGTATTTGAATTTAATGTATAGGCGATGCGGTACGAATTTTTTTGATGAATAAACGATGTCTTTCGGATTTTATATTTTCGAAAAGGGTGTTCTAATAATGTCCCTTGATTTGGATTTGCAAGGATAGAATTAACATTTAAATTGATGATTTGAAAAAGCTTTATATTGGTTTTCTTTACGAATTTTTGAAAATTTCTATGAAAAATAGGAATCATCATTTTTCAAAAACATCTGCATAGGAAACATAAGCATTATTTTTATTAGTTTCATAGTCGATGAGTGACTCGGTAATTTTATTTTGAAAGTCTACATCAACCGGTTCAATATGGAAAATAGGTTTAGATCTTTTGACAATAGTTAATGAAATTCCCATCTCTACCAGTTTCTGGTATTTGGGGAAGTTTATTCGAAAGTCTTTTGATGAAACAATGAGAGTATTCATTTTAAATTTAAGAAAAGATTTACTAAAAGTATAACTTCAAGGTATTTAAAAGTCAAATTGTTTTACTCTCTAATCTATGCTATAATACTAAGAATTTTTGTGCCATGAAAAAATTTTTGTTAATTGCCTTAATTTTATTCACCTACTGCTCGTTAGCCCAAATTACCTTTGCTGTCAATATCTCCGACCCCTGCGGCTACAAAGACATGGGAAAATGCAGCGGAGTAGGGACATTTTGCGGTTCGGGAGAAGCCCGCTTGTTCGGAGGAAAGAGCTGCGGAAAATACAGATGCTGCGTAAAGCAGGCAAAAAGAGACGAACCTTGCGGAAAAGTTGGAACATCAGGAGGAGAAGGAAAATGCAAGAACTCGAGATTACTCATGTGCCCGACCGATTATTCAGCCATTAGCGGAGGGATAGATTGTGCCAGCGGGCTTAAATGTTGTAAGGGGGAAGAAGCGAAAAAAAAAGAAGAAGAAAAAATGCATGCTAAAGAAGAAGGGAGCGCGATAGTCACTATTAGCACTGAAAAATTTGAAGGGGATTTTAAAATGCCCGGGGTGGAAGTGCCGGACATGAAAATACCGGACATAAAGATGCCGGACATGAAAATGCACGACGTGAAGATGCCGGGTATGAAGATTCCGGACATGAAAATGCCCGACATAAAGATGCCGGATATGAAGATTCCGGACATGAAGATGCCGGATATAGGGGGAAAGTTGGGGGGATTGGGAGATAAGATAGGAGGGATAGGAGACAAATTGGGAGGGATGTTTGGGGGAGGAGAAAAGAAGGAAGAAGGCATTCCCGGTCTCCCCGGCCTGGATTTGAAATCCATGGATCTGGGACTTTCCGACGAAGCAATGAAAGGAAGGATGAAAGAGCTGAAGCTGGCGGATCCCGAAGAACTGGAAAAGATAATGAAGCGAAAAGAAGACGTCGATGTCGCAAAAACAGACCTCTCTTTAGCCGAATCAGATTTTAAAAGTTTCCTGGATAAAAATCCGGTAGCCAAAGCATATGACACAAGAAATAAAGAGCTTGAGGCAGCAATAGAAGCTCTGGAAAAAGGCGACACGGGACTATATGAAGCCTTAAAAAGCGGCGGAAAACTGGAACAGGACTACAACTTTGTGGAGGAAATGGAAAAAGCAGGAGAAGCAGGTGGAGTGGGGCTTAAGATGCCGGAAATGCCGGGAGGGGATTTTTTCAGCAAATTAAAAGAAAAAGTAAAAGGAGCGGCAGAAGGGGCAATTCCCGGAATGCCTGAAATGCCAAAATTGGAAGTACCGAGCCTGGAAATGCCGGAGATAGAAGTCCCTGGAAAAAAGCTGTTCGAAAAATTCGGATTTTGGCCTGAAGAGGTGTTTAGGGGACTGAAAGCACAAGCAATGAAAATATCGAGTGACAGTACAGACGCGGAAATTGAAGAAAATTGTAAACAAGAATATTCGGCAGAAACAGAAAGAGATAAAAAAATGAGAGAAGGATGTGAGGAAAAGCTGAAAGAAGATCGGGATGAGATAAAAGCGGCGAAGATACAAAAAAGTAAGGCAGAAGGAGCGATTACTGATGAGGAAGAAAAGAAACTGATTGAAGAAACAGAAAAAAAAGAACAGGAAATAAAAAAACGAGAGGAAGAGAAAAGAGAAAAAGATGATGATGAAAAAGCCGATATAGATAAAATAATAGAGGATCTACGGAATGCAATAGAAGAAACAGAAAATGCTTATGTAAAGAAAAAGGGAAAGAAAGCGTTGGATGAGCTTAAGAGTAAGCAACAAGCCATCGAAAAAGCCAAAACAGAACTAAAAAACAAAGAAGAAGCATTGAAGATGGAAGCAATGAGACAAGGCGTTGTCAAAAGAATATACGAACTCCTCGACACCACCGGCCACTTCGACATCACAAATCTCCAAGTAGGAAACGAATCCATGTGGAACATTACAGATATAAACGAAACAGGCGGAGACACAAACATCATCCACCGCATCATTAGATTGCTGGGCATGGTACTGGGAACAGCCGGCGTCTTGACGCTGGTAATTTCCGGAATAATGATGATCATCTCCCACGGAGACGAAAACCTCCTCCAAAGCGGAAAAACAATGTTTATCTATACATTGCTGGCCTTAATCGTCGGATTCACCGCCTACATCATAGTACAGTTCGTAATTTCGTTTGTATTCAACGTGATACAATAAAAAACAATCATGAAAAAAATATTCCTCATCCTGCTCACCTTAACCCTCCTTTTCTCAGGAGAGCAGACGCTGTGGGCAGCCCCCATTTCCTCTATAAAAGAAAGAGCTGAAGAAGCCGAAAAAATAAGAGGTAAAATAGAAACTTTAGAGGAGGCCAACAGGGAGGAAAGAAAGAAACTGCAGGCTTGGGGAAAGAAGTTAAAGGAATTGAAGAAAGAAAAAGCGAAAAAAGAGTTGAAGCGCAATATAGAGGAAGATGAAGGTAAGCAAAAGGAAATGCAGGAATCTATAGATAGAATTGATGCTAGAATTAAGGAGGCCGAAGAAGAAACTGTCAAATCCGCGGAAACAATAAGAGAAAATAGAAAAAAAATAGGAGAGAGCGCGGGTGAGATAGCGAAAAGGGAAGACATTTTTGAGTCCATGAAAGAAGATTGTGAAAAAGGAGGGAGCAAGGACGCTATATACTGCGTCCAACTTCAAGAAAAAATCCTAAACTACAAATCCGTCCGAGGCTCCTACGGATTTGAACTGATATCAGTATACATCCACCTCCTCTACAAATACCTAGCCTCCATGATCGGCATCATAGCCGTCCTGATAATAGTATTCTCCGGAGGAGAAATAATGCTGGGAGGAGCGGACGCAGAGAGGGTAACATCCGCAAAAACCCGAATAGGCCAAACCCTCCTGAGCATGGCCCTGCTATTTTGCACAGCCCTGATCCTACGGACCGTAAACCCAGGATTTTTTGCTCCAGAGCCATCCATGGAGGCGGTGATAGAGGCAGCGGTAACGCCTGAAGAGGAAGGGCCTGAAATCGAAGGAGACTGTCCTCTTATAACATACAGAAGCTCGAATTTTGTCGGAGAACCGGCAAAAATCCATCCGGATTTTGAAAAAACATTGAAAATCCTGGGGGATGCTATCAGCAAGCAGGGGGGACAAATACACGTTACCAGTTCATTCCGGACCACCACTAACGTAAAAGGAGCCATCGTAACCCCAGCCAAAAGGTCAAACCATATGGTAGGGCACGCCATTGACTGCAACATAAAAAAAGGCGCTGACTTCTGCAAGTCAGAATGCATGTCCGCACAGGATAAGCCATGGGTAAAAGCCTTCTTCGATTCTTTGCCCAAGAGTACCATGATCGGGGATTTTAGGTGGGGAGGGATGTTTAGAACTAAAGACCCGGTACACTTTGATGACGGTTACAACCAAAACAAGACCGCCTGGGATGAAAAGTATAAAGAAGTTCAGGGAAAGTGTGCTAAATAGGAGAGAAGCTTTTTGAATAAATCCTCAACCCGTGTAAAATCAAATAAATGAAAAAAACATTTCTTTGTCTTTTTTTTATACTTATAAGCCTATTTTTCAATGGGGTTGACGCTGCCCCAGGGCATGAAATATTGAAAGCAAACATCAATGAAGCAAAGGCAGCTCTGGATCAAGCAACAAAAGAATTAAAAGAATATGAAGCATCCTGGAGTGAATCCGGTAACGAATCCCAGTTAGACCAGGTAATAGGAGATGCTTATAAAACCCAAATGGATGTCCAGGAGGCAAAAATAGAGTTAGCCAAAGCTCAGGCGGCTGCTTTTGCTAATAAGGATTTTGATGAAGAGCCAAAGTCCAAAGAAAGATACGAAGAGGAATTTAAAAAAGCGATAGGTGTTGGGAATGAGGCAAGTAATAAACTGGAAGAAATTGCTTCGGAACTTCTGGATATTACAAAAAACGGTGGAACATTATTTGAAATAAATCAACAGCAAATAAAGACCGCAGATACAAGCATAAAAGCTGCTCAAGCAAGAATCGATTTATTAAAACTACAAGGCCTTGATACCAAGGGAGAAGAAGCAAAAATAGCAGAAGCGAATAAAAAAAAAGCAGACTTAAATAAAGAATCTGTCAAATTAGAAGTAAACCAGGACGAGCTTGAGCTCGCAAAAAAAAGAGTAGCAGAGGCAAAGAAAGAACTGGCAGAAGTTAAAAGAACCGACCCCTATAACGAGGTGAAGATTCAAGAAAAAAAAGCCGCTCTCTCCAGGGAAGAGTCACGACTGGCAAACCTCCTGGAAAGAGACGCGAGAGATAAATTAAAACGGATGGATAAAGAACAAGAAGAAACGCAGAAAGCGATGGACGGGAAAAACGACGAGCTTGTTGGATGCCTACTGCAAGAATGCGGTATAACAGTAACTTCCTCCTCGGAAGGCCGGGACTACCTCCTCAAATTAGACGAAAAATACAGAAAAGATAATAAGATTGAAGAAGCTCTCACCGAAGAAGAACAAAAACATAAGCAGTGTATTACCGAAACCACGGTAGAATGCGAGGCCAAGGGAGATGATTTTAAAGAAGCGGTTGTAGAAGATGATAAATCCCGGGATGTCCAGGATAATTCCGCAAGTGACGCTAAGCAAAAAGAAAAAGAAGCCGACGCAGCAGAAAAAAAAGCAGATGAAGATGAAAGAGTATTGGATATGATAAAAGACCTGGAGAAACAACCCGGCATTATCCCCTGGTCGAAAGAAGGATGTTATGGCGCAGAATTCGGCACCGATGACAAGCTCGGATACAAAGTAAAATGCGGCACAGTGGGACTTTCTGATATCCCCAGACAGCTAACCTACTGGATCACCCTGGTGCTGAGGATTATCCCAAGCCTGGGGGTACTAATGGCCGTAATCGCCGCATTTTTCTACCTGTACGCCGGGCTCACCGGAGAAGGAAAAGAAAAAGCAAATGATGCCTTGATATACGTGGTAGTCGGCCTGGTAGTAGCCTTCAGCTCCTGGTTTATCGTAGACTTCGTACAATCCTGGCTAACAGGAGCTCCGGGAGGGGTGGAAAGGGCAGCGCCTGTTGAAGAAGAGGAAGAAGCAGCGGAAGAAGACGAAGACAGTACGGAGACAGTCGAAGAATCAGTACCCCTTAAAATGATTGATTGCCCTGACGGCAAGAAACAGGTAGATGCTTTAAAACTGAGAATTGCCGGAGAAGAAGGAGTGGCCACAGTCGTGTATTATGATCATTTAAGGCTTAAGACCCTTGGGGTCGGACACCTTGTAATGAAAGGGGAAGATGCAAGTTACACAGTAAGTAATAAAGTAGACCTTGCAAAAGTAAAAAAAATGTATGACAAGGATTTTGATAAACATCTTAAACAAGCAAAGAACGTCGCTCGCAAAAAGAATGTAGACTGGGATAAACTATCGCCATTAAGGCAGTCGGTTCTGATAGATATGGCCTTCAATATGGGGGGCGGAGGATTATCAAAATTTGTAAGCATGTTTAAGGGAATAAATAAAAAGGACTGGGATGAGGCCGCTCGTCAAATAAAAGATAGTAAATACGGTAGAGGCAAAGGTCCGCGTCCTGGGCTTAACGTAGGATATATGAAGAACAATAACGTAGAAGAATTTATGAAGCGAGTAAATGAATTTCTCCCGTCAAAACCCTATACGAAGACAAAAGGCAACGGGGAGATAGATATGAGATCGGCTACGGGGAAGGAAAATATTCTTGATGTGTTGTGTGTGGACTAGGATTGATTTTTGAACTTGCATATCCTCATGAAAAAACTAATACTCCTAACCCTCTCTCTGCTCCTCACCGCCTGCTATTCTAGCCCCCTCCTACCGGATAAAAAAAGAGAACTTTCTGGATTTATCCCCAAAGAAGTGCTGAAAGCGACAATTCTCCCGGAAAAAAAGGAGTTTGATTTCGTCACAAAAAATTTCCCGGAAAAATGCGAATGGCAAAAGTATGTCCGCACAGTAGACGGCGATACAATTGTAGTAGACAAAAAAACAAGGGTTAGGTTCATCGGCATAGACACCCCCGAAATAAAACACCCCGAAAAACCACTGCAGCCTTTCGGACCGGAGGCCTCGGAAAAAACCAAAAGTTTGCTGAAAAATTCAGAAAAAGTATGTTTAATTGCCGACAGTATCGGAGATAAGATCGACACATACAACCGCCAATTAGCCTATATCTTTACAGAAACAGGAGCAGACGTAAACGCCGAACTACTGCTCTCAGGACTCGCAAAAGGGTACTACTGGTTTGATTTTGAAAGAAAAGAAGAATTCCGGCAGTATGAGGAAGAGGCGAAGAAAAAGAAGGTCGGGGTATGGAAGAAGCAATAAACAATTATCAATTACGAATGACGAATTACGAATCACGAATTAGTTTTTATTCAAAACTCGGCTTCACTCTACTAATATCAGCCGCCTTAATCTTCGGCACCCCCACCGTATTCATCCTCTCTCACTACAACGACAAATTCACCGAAAAAGCAGAATGCGCCGTAATCTTCGGAGCGGCCGTATGGAGGGACAATATTGCCTCTCACGCTATGGCTGACCGGGTGATGGAGGGAGTGGCTCTTTATAAAAAAAAACAAGTGTCTTGCCTGATATTATCGGGAGGAGAATCAAAAATCGGAGTACACGAAACAGAAGTCATGCGACAGTTGGCGATTTCGAAAGGAGTACCCGAAAATACTTTAAGGCTGGACTTCAAAGGCAAAAACACACTTCAAACCCTCAAAAATCTGCCTGAAGAAGTAGAAAGCTTCGTCATGGTCTCAAATGACTTCCATCTCGCCAGAATTAAAATGTTATCCCGGAAATTAGGTTTGGAACACGTTCAGTTTCATGCATCGGGATACCTGAATGGCAGATACGCAAAAGAACCGTATTTTTTCTTGAGGGAAGTAGGGGCGATGATTTATTATTTTTGGTGAGAGATCGGAAAGGTAAGGGGCTTGGCAGGAAATAAGTTACCAAGTTTGATGAGATTTTTTTTCGTGTACGAGAAAGAGAAGCTGAGTCATATTATAATATGGCGAAGTTTTTCTGACGAAGTACACGGAGAAAAAGATATTAAAATTGGTAAGTTATTTACTGCTAAGGCATTGTAACAAAATAACTTCCTAATTTTCTGGATAAATCACATAATTCC
>CAYVJW010000079.1:0-7777 GCA_964451885.1 uncultured Candidatus Peribacteria bacterium
TAAGTTTTATGTCAATCTGAAATTCTCTAGCGCTGTAAAAAAGGAATTACCCACTTTTCTATTTATCTCTTGAGTTTATAGCGAAATTCAGGTATAATGTATTGATTTAAATATATCTCAAATGCCTATGCAGTTTAAAGTTCCGCAAGATGTCCAGCGTGAGGATATTATTTTGTGGTTTATTACCTTTAAGCAATTTGTGATTCTCCTTTTAGGAGGAGGGATTTCATATGTGATGTTTGTGAATATGAACAAACACTATCGTTTGAATACTTTTGAGGAAATTCTTGTTTGGATTCCGGCTATGGTGGCGATAGCCTTTTCGTTTATTAAAATAAAAGGGATTCCGCTTTTTCAGTTTATTTTGTTGATGATTGAAAATATTTTTTTTCGTCCTCCGCGAAGGTTTTGGATCCAGGGGGCGGGAGAACCTTTTGTTTCATTTACTACACCATTTGAAATGAAGAAAAAGAAGGTTGTTCCTAAACCTGTTATGAAAAAAGTGTCGGATGAGAAGCTTAAGAATCTGGCGGTTATGATGGATGGGGGGAAGAACAATTAGAAATTATAAATTAGAAATTAAAAATGAAAACTGATAAGGAAAACATTAAGAGGGCTAATAAGAATAAAATTCTGTCTACGCAGAGGTATCTTCAATTTGCTAGTGTGCATGATGATACATTGGTTTTAAAAGACGGGGGACTCAGGGCGATAATAGAAGTGTCGGCTGTGAATTTTGATCTTAAATCCGAAGCGGAACAAAACGCGCTCGTTCTTTCTTATCAATATTTTTTGAATGCTTTGAATTTTCCTGCCCAAATCGTGGTGCGTTCGAGGAAGTTGGATATAGACCAATACATAGCTATGTTGAAAGAAAAAATGCAGACTCAGAAGAATGAACTACTTAAAGGTCAGATGGGGGAATATATAGAGTATATTCAGAAACTGGTGGAGTATACGGATATTATGGAAAAGAGGTTTTTTATAGTTATCCCTCAAAATCTTGATATTGCCGAAAGTAGTAGTCTTTTTTCCAAATTTTTAAGATATATTACACCGGATGATACGGTGAAGAGTATCATAGAACGGAAGCAAAAATTTGAAGCGGAAAAAGCACAATTGGATGTTCGGGTAAATATTGTGAAGACGGGGATTGAAAATTGCGGGATGAAATCACGGAAACTCAAAACGGAAGAAATTATTGAACTTTTTTATCAGGCTTACAATCCGGATATTGCCAGGGGACAAAAACTGGAGGATGTGAATGATTTTTATGTAGGAGGAAGCCCGGAGGATAATTTGGTGGTAGAATAGGAACATGGAATTAAGGGCGAGAGACAAAATAACTTGAACAATTTCATCACAGCTTCACATCATCTAAATTTCTAAAAACTTTCACAATATTACAATATTCCTCAATTTTTTATAAATCTATATAATGCAAATCTGAGCGAACTTGAACATGTTATTTTATCTCTCACCCTAATAATTAGAAATTGAAAATTCAAGAAAAAATAGTTAGTTTGAAGGTGGGTAAATTAATTTGAAAAATATTTAAATTCATCATTCAGGAATGAGGGCAATTTTTCTTGTTTTTGCGGCTTTTAGTATAGGGGTAATTTCTGAGGCTGTGTATATGAATGTGTCACGGGATTCTGATATTGAGTCTTTAAAATCCCATTTATTGGGAGATATTAGGCGGGGGAGGCAGGATTCGCAGCTTTCGGAAGAAGAAAGATTGGTGATTTTAAAGGGAGAGGTTTTTATTGATGGTTACAATGTAGCGAAAGAGAAATGTGAGGCGGGGGATATTGAGACGGAATATACGCGTCAGCAATGTTTGGATTATGGTTATTCCCCAAAAAGGCTTCATACTTGTCCGGGGCAGAAAACGGCTGATGATTTTGAGTATTTATGTAATGATAAGCACTCGAGTGGATATGCGCAGTGTTTGAAAGATTTCAAGGCTGAGTTGGGCTGGATTCTGAATGTGCCGGCTTTGATAAAAAATGAAGAATTTAGACGGAAGATAGAGGCGATGTTGGGGGAATGAGTTATTGAAGTTCTTTCACTTTTTTCCAATCGTTCATGAATTTCTCTATGCCTTTATCGGTGAGGGGGTGATGGATTAGTTTTTCGAAAATTGGGGGGGGGATGGTGGCTATGTCCGCTCCTGTTTTCATGGCTTGCATTATGTGCAAGGGGTGGCGGATTGAGGCGGCTATTATTTTTGTTTTGATATCGTAGATTTCGAAAATATCGACAATATCGGCCAATAGTTCTATGCCATCTTCTGACAGGTCATCTACGCGTCCGAGGAAAGGGGAGATTACGGTGGCTCCGGCTTTGGCGGCCATCATGGCTTGGGAGGTGGAAAATATAAGCGTTACGTTCGTTTTGATTCCTTCTTCAGAGAGGATTTTTACGGCTTTTAGGCCTTCGGAGGTGATGGGGATTTTGATATATATATTTTTGTGCCACTGGGCCATTTCCCGGGCTTCTTTGAGCATGTCTTTTGTTTCTGTGGCTATTACTTCAGAAGAAATCGGGCCGTTGATTACTTCTGTAATTTCCAGGATTCTATCCTTCAGGTTTACGTTTTCTTTGGCGATCAAACTTGGATTGGTAGTGACGCCGTCTATTATTCCCCAGGAAGCGTATTTTTTGATTTCTTGGATGTCTGCCGTGTCGAGGAAAAATTGCATGCAAAGAGAGTAAAAGTTCAAAAATCAAAAGTCAAAAAGCAAATTTGCAATTGGCCATTTTCTTTTCTTGATTCTTTATACTTAATTCTTTATTCTTCAGAATAGAAGTATTTTTTGTAAATTATTATCTTTAAGTCATGAAAAAATTAACCATCGTTTTTAGCTTTTTATTTTTTGGAGGGTTTGTGTTTGCTCAGGATACAGAGGCTCCGGAGGTTGAGGTAGAAGAAGTTGTGTTGGAGATAGAAAATGTTGTTCCCAAAGCAATTGATGATGCAAAAAATGTTCGGATGGGCAAAGAATATGAGGAAGATTGTCCTTATGCGAAGCATTTTGAGAAGAAGGGGTGGAAATGGAAAGGCGATTTGTACAAAAAAGGATATTATGGGAAGGATTTAAAAGGTATCCTTGTTCATAAGTTAGTTTTTGGAGTAGTGGCTCTTGTTTTTCTTTTCCTGGCTGCTTTTGTGGTTCGGAAAGGATGGGATAGGGGAGGAACGAAGAAGAAATAATTTTTCAAGTGATTTCCTTCCCATCGTATTAATCACATCTCCTGTCTCCAGCCATCCGCGTCTGGCCATGGATACGCCGTAGCGCATGTATCTTAATTGGTCGATATAGTGGGCGTCGGTGTTGATGGTGAATTTTATTTTATATTTTTTTGCTTCCCGGATGAGCCGGTCGTTTATATCCAGCCTTTGTGGATAAGCGTTGATTTCAAGAGCTGTATTGGTTTCTTGTGCGGCTTTGCATATTTTCGGGAAATCAACTTCGTATGCTTCCCGTTCTCCAATCAGCCGTCCGGTCAGGTGACCGATGGCGTGGACATAAGGGCATGTCGTAGCGCGTATGATTCGCTTGGTGAGTTGTTCTTTTGATTGTTGAAATCCGGAGTGAATGGAGGCGATGACAAAATCCAGTTCTTTGAGCACTTCATCAGGGAAATCAGGGCTTCCGTCATTCAGGATATCTACTTCTGTGCCAGTGAATATCTTGAAGTTATAAAATTTTTTGTTGAGAGCATCTATCTCTTTTTTCTGTTCTATGAGATCTTTTGGAGTAAGTCCTCCGGCTACTCCCAGATGTTGGGAGTGGTCGGTTATGGCGATGTATTCATATCCCATTTCTTGTGCTTTGAGGGCCATTTCTTCAATCGTAAAGTGTCCGTCGCTCCATTTGCTGTGGATGTGCAGGTCGCCTTTTATATCTTCCGGATTTATGAGAGAGGGGAGTTTGTTTTTTTGGGCGGCTTCGATTTCTCCGGTGTCGGTGCGCAGTTCCGGTGGTATGAACGGCAGTCCCAAGGTTTTATAGATTGATTCCTCCTTTCGTCCGTCAATTTTAATATCTCCTGGTTCTTTGAAAATTCCGTATTCATTTATTTTTAATCCTTTTTTTATGGCTATTTTTCGTATGTGGATATTATGTGGTTTGTTTCCGGTGAAGTATTGAAGTGCCGCTCCAAAACTGTCTTCTCCCACTATTCGAAGGTCTACTTGCAATGCATTTTCCAGTACCACGCTGCTGCGGGTTGGTCCATGCATGAGAATTTCTTTTACTTCGGGAAGATGGACAAACTTGTCCATGACTTTTTCTGCTGTTTCGGATGTAGCGAGAATATCGATATCTTTTATGGTTTCTTCCCATCGGCGGAGTGATCCGCTTATGGTGACGTTTTTTGTACCTGGAATGTCTTTGATTTTTTGAGCTATATCTTCTGCGATAGGCAGGATTTTTCCAATTGGTTTTCTTTCCCGAGTCCGTTGAAGCATTTCAATCCCCCGAAGGATGTTTTCTTCGGTTTTATGCTGAATTCCAGGAATTTCTTCCAGTTTTTTATTTTCGGCGGCTTTTTTGAGGTCTTTGAGGTTGTCTATGCTGAGTTTTTCGTAGACCAGTTTTACGGTTTTCGGCCCCATTCCCGGAATGGCGAGCATTTTCAGGAGTCCGTAGGGGACTTTTTTTCGGTTTTCTTCTAGCATTTGCATGGTTCCTGTGTGAATGTATTCTTCTATTTTGCTTTCCAGGTCTTTGCCGATACCGGGAATAGTGATTTTTTCAGCTTTACTGAGATCAGCTATATCTTGCCCCATAGCTTCTATATTTTGAGCGGCCTTTCGGTAGGCTCGTATGCGAAAAGGATTAGAGTCCTGTAGTATCAGGAGATTGGCGATTTCGTTAAAGGCGTTGGCTATTTCTTGGTTTTTCATGGGGGATAAGGGCGAGAGACAAAATAACTTGAACAATTTCATCACAGCTTCACATCATCTAAATTTCTAAAAACTTTCACAATATTACAATATTCCTCAATTTTTTATAAATCTATATAATGCAAATCTGAGCGAACTTGAACATGTTATTTTATCTCTCACCCTAAGTAATTTTTGACAAATGAATATTGTTTTTTATTCTGATTTTGCCAACGGGTAATATGAAGTTTCTTATCAATCATGAAAGATGGCTTCTCGTCGTTGGTGGGCCATGCTTTCGAGCAAATGGAGGTGTGAGATGCAGATTCTTTCGTTTGTCGTTTTGGTTGCTATCGTTGTGGGTGCGTTCATGTGGCCGCGCTATATGTGCAATAAACTCTGGTGGAGTCAGGCCTGGAAAGGGAATTCCTAGTGATGGAATGGAGTTTCCACTTTCGCTGCTAGAAAGCAGTGGCATTCAACCGGCTCCTCCCGGTACATCGGGGGGAGCTAAACATTTCGGAAGTCGGAATGTGGAATTTTCTTCAATTTATTTTAATTCATCTTTCACTCTTTCCAAGATTTCCTGCCAACTCATCCCCACCAGGTTAGCATCAACAGAAGTTTTAATGATATCTTTCAGTTCTGTATGAAAATGTCGTACGAGTTCGTTTTCTACTTTTTTAGGGATTATCAGGATCAGTTCTTCAAAATCTTTGTGTTGGAACATCTTCCATAATTTTTCGGCTACTTCTTTTGTAAATACTTCTACGTCATGTTCCCGGATGCGATGGGCTTCTTCTACTTCTCCGAGGTTAACAAACCCTTCTCCTTCTTTCTGTATCCGAAAATGCTCGCGATTGTCGGGAAGGTGGCTTTTTTCGCTGTGGAAATCTTCAAGTTCCGTAAATTCGCGTTCGTCTTCTTCCGTTTTGTATTGAAAAAAACGAGCATTTTCCCGGTTCATTACCAGGACGCCGGTAGTGTTGTTTTGATCTGTCATTGTAAATATTTTATTCCTTAATAATATTTTTTTGATTATTATAGAAAAAATAATGCTAAATGCAATTTGCTAATTTTAGTCATTGGATTCTTCTTTTATTGATCCCCTTATTGTTCATAGGGTTTTGGGCAATATGGAGGATATTTATTCTGAATAAAAAATTTATTCATCATCCCTTTGCGAAGCTTCGCAATTACTCGTTTTCAGAGAAATTGTTTTTCATAAAGTCTGTTTTTTTGTTACTCAGTTTTATTTTTTTGGCAATGGCTCTTTTTCGGCCCCAATGGGGTACGAAACGTGCGATGGTCAAGTCGAACGGGATTGACGTGATCTTTACCCTTGATGTCTCACAAAGTATGAAGGCGCAGGATCTGAGCCGCGGGAGGAGGAATTATGATCGGCTGACAGGGGCAAAAGATATGATCAAAAATTTTGTTCAAAAACAATCGGGAAACAGGTTTGGTTTGGTTATATTTGCGGGAGAGGCTTTTGTTTCCACTCCGCTTACTTTTGACCATTCGGCTTTTCTGACTTTTTTGGAGGCTGTGGATTATGATGATGTAGGGCAGCAAGGAACGGATTTAGCCGAAGCTCTCAAGGCTTCATTGGACCGTTTTGTGAAGCAAGCCGATGAAGCACAGAGAGGAAAAGCGGTTGTTTTGATTAGTGATGGAGGGGAAGAGCTGGAATCTGAGGCAGAACATTTCGCAGAGATTGTCCGGGAAGACGGGGTGAAAATTATTACGGTGGGGATTGGTTCGAAGCAAGATGTGCCGATTCCTGAGAGCAGGGGGCTTTTTGGAAGGGTTTCTTATAAAACCTATAAGGGAAAAACAGTCTATACCAGGCTCAATGAGGAACCGTTAAAGAAAATTTCCGAAATGACCGGAGGGGCATATTTTCATGCGAAGGTTTCCGGGGATCTTCATAAAATTTCGGAGCAGTTAACAGAGCTCCAAAAAACGAAAATGGAAAGGCAGATTGAGAATATGCATGAAGAACGGTATCAGTATTTTTTACTTCCGGCATTTTTGTTTTTCCTGTTGTATTTGTTTTTGCCGAAGAGAAAAATGAGGGGTTTTTTGGTGTGTATTCTCAGTTTTATTTTAGCCGGTTGTGATATTTCCTCTCGTTACTACAACTCTCAGGGTAATGAAAAATTTGAAAAACAATACTTCAAGGAGGCGAAAGAAATCTATAAAAAAGCGGAAGAAAGTTCTGCCGGTTTTGGGCATATTGCGAAAAATAATCGTGGAATTACGGAGTACGAACAGATGAATTTTAGAGCCGCGGCGGGTGTTTTGGAATCTTTGGTGGAAAAGTCATGCGGTGAGGTGTCAAAGGCATATTGTGACCGGATTCTTTACAATTTGGGAAATGCTTATTACCGGGAAGGGGATGAGCAGGATAATTTTGAACAGCAGAAATTTTATTGGGAAAAAGCTATTGATGCTTACGGGAAATCTTTAGCTGTAAATGCGGAAGATCAGGAGGCGAAGGAAAACATGGAATTTGTTCAGAAGAAACTTCAGGAAGCCCAGTCTCAGCAACAGCAAAATGGTGGGCAAGAGGGCGAGCGGGAAAGCGGGGATAGTCAGAAAGGGGGACAAGGAGAAAATAATGAAAAAAATGAAAGTAATGAAGGAAATGAAGGGAAAAAGAATGAAGAAAATGAAGGGGGAAAATCTGAGGAGGAAAAGGCTGCGGAAAAAGCGACAGAGGAGGCTAAGTACGGTTTGAGCGAGGATATTGAAAAACGTGTGGAGGAATATTTGCAGCAAATGAAGCAGGGAGAGAAGCGGGCGCAGCAGCATTTTCAAAGGAATCCGGAGGCGCGGGAAAATAATAATGATCCGTTTGATGATTCTTTTTTCCGAAAT
>CAYVJW010000080.1:0-7686 GCA_964451885.1 uncultured Candidatus Peribacteria bacterium
TATACGGTCTTTAAGCCGATTCTGCTAAGTGTGCACTGATTAATCGCTCCCTATGCAGTCATGGTTCCTTACCGGGTCCACGAAGAGCTGCGCCGATGTCACCAGAAGAGGGGCGTGAAATTGGCATTAAATGTTTTGATATATCTCGCTTTTCAATTGGGGATGTCGTCCTTGTCGAGGTAAAGACAACCTGCTTAAGTGACTACCGGGAGGGTTTTATACTGACGAGGGTATGAGTATAGCGTCCGCAATCGCTACGGCCGATCAGACAAGACAATGGGGGCAAGGATGTTCCCAGATATACACGAGGCGATGAGGAATGAATTCCTTATCGCCTCTTAGCAATATTTATGAAAAATTAAAATATTTGCTTCTACACTGAAGGTGGCATTGGCTAATGTTGTCTTTTCTATTATGTTCCTGCAATTATGTTCTTTTGGCGGCAAAAGAACCAAAACCGTTGGGGTAAAAAAACTCACGATATTTGCTGTTACCTAGATGCTACTATTATTTCGCTCAAACAATTTTTACCCCAAACCCAAAGGGTTTTCGCCATATTCACCGGGTGGAAAAGCTGATAAGTAAATTTTGGTAGTATCTCACGTGGCATTTTTGAGCTTTATTTAGGGGAGAAAATATGGCTTCATATTCTTGTTTTTTATGCAGCAATTAACTGACTTTTAATTTTTTGAAACTTCCTCGTATAGTACACCCCTGTTTGGCTTTCTCTCAGGTCATACCCAAAAGCTCTTCTGGAAACAGTGATGATCGGGGGGGCTTGGATTCTTTTGAATACGTTTAGTTTAAAAAGTCGCCATTTGTGTTCCAGGTCGGCTATGAATTTTTCTGGAGTAGGGAAGTGTTTGGCTACAGTTCCTTCTGGGATGTGTAAAAACTGATCAATATTTTTGTTCACGTAGACCTGAAGGATATCTTCCGGGTCTTTTCTGAACTCTACGAACGCTTTGATGAGTTTGTCGTGGTATTCGTAGATTATTGGGTCGCCTTTGCCTTCATCTACGTTTTGATCTTCGGAGAGTTCGGCAGATGGAGGAATGTCTATTATTGTTTGCGGGATTATTACTTTTCCGGCTTGTTTATTTAGATATCGAGCCAATTGGTAGACTTCTTGTTTATACACATCTGCGATGGTTGCTATAGCGCCGTTTACATCTCCGTATAAAGTAGCATATCCTAGAGCCACTTCGGTCTTGTTACCGTTGTTGACAAAGACAGCGCCAAGAGCTGAAGCGATGGCAGGTAGTATTCGACCTCCTCTGTCTCGTGCTTGATTGTTTTCTTTATCAATCGGGGCTAGAGTTAATTGTGTTTTTTTGTTGGAATTATCTAATCTTACAAATTCCAAGCTATCAATTTGTTGCTCTGTATGATCTACGGATTCTTGGATGGGAACAACGGTGTAGTTAATCCCTAAGTTTTTTGCTAACTCTCTGGCAGCATCTTTTGTGGTGTTTGAGTTGAATTTTGACGGCATATTTACCGCGTACAAATTCTCCGCTCCGAGGGCTTCTACCAGTAATGTAGCACCTACCGCTGAATCAATACCTCCGGATAGACCAATTACTACTTTTTTTGAGGGGAATTTTTCGAAGAATTTTTGGATGCCGGTTATGAGGGCGGCGTGGAGTTCTTTTGCGTCTTGGTCTTCTGCTGCTTCGATGGTTGTGGGAGTTGTTTTGGTGGGATATTGAATAGTGGTTTCTTTGTATGGCTCTGCTTGGAGGACTGGTTTTCCGTTTTCATATATCGTACTGCTGCCGTCGAAGACGTAGATGTTTTTTCCGTTGTCTTGGGTTCCTGTGTTGTTGCAGTAGGCAAAAGTAAGTCCGGAATCGCCGACTCTGTCTCGGACGACCTGATGGCGTTTTCTGTTTTTTTGCCAGGTCCAGGGGGAGCAGGAGAGATTTGCGAGTACTTGAGCACTATTTTTGATCAAGATTTCGATCGGGTCGTCGTGGTAGTCGTCGCTCCACATGTCTTCGCATAAGGATATGCCTATTTTTTTTCGGGTATCGCCTACGAGAATTTCGAATGGTTTTAATACTTCTTCGAGAGGGAGATTTAGTTCTCTGGCGAGTTGAATAGCCGAGTGAAAATATCTTTTGTCGTCGAATTCCCGGTAGTTTGGGAGTAATGTCTTTGGGGTCCAGCCTTCGAAGACACCATTGTTGACAAATTTTCCTCCTTGGGCCACGAATCCGGCATTGTATTTTCGAACTCTTCCGTCTTCATTTTTCTTACCCCAATCGGCTTTTACCGATCCCCAGACCGCGGCTATGGTTCCTTGTGTGGCTTCGGCTATTTCTTGGTTGTATTCCTCTACATCACGAATGAAGGCCTCATTTTCCCATTCGTCTCCGATGAGGTATCCGGGAACGGCCATTTCCGGGAAAAGTATGAGGTTGTTGTCGCGTTTTTCAGCTGCTCTAATTTCCTGGATGATTTTTTTTGTGTTTATGTCCGGTTTGCCGGGAGTTACGTCCATTTGGCAGAGAGTAATTGAGAGCTCGTTGGTTGATTCTTTAGTCATGGGGTTAATTGATTAAGGTTGTACTCGGCCCCCCTTCTACCTCTCGCAAGGTGGGGTATTTCCCCCCACATCGGGGGGGGATAGAGAGCGGTTAGGCAGTTTTTAGGCTTTGCTGTACTCGGTGCCTTACTTCTTCTGCTTGTGCGGAGAATTTTGGGGCGTGTATTTGAAGTCCAGTCAGATATTCTCGCGGTACTTTTGAATGATCTGCTTTTTTAATTTTTATGTTCCTTGGGTCTGAGAAGTCTACTTCCTGCTGGAGAAGGCGTAGGTTTTCGGGTACTTCTTCTTCCGGGAGATAGTTTGTGTCCTGGAAAGTTTCGTTATCCCGGTAAGTAAGAACCGGAGGGAATGAGGCTTTTGCTTCAACAGCGCTGGCTTTGGATACTCGGTGTGTTCCAGTGGCTTTGTCTGTCCATTCCGCTAGTTTGTAGACCATGCCGGCTATTGGTGGTCGGGCGAGAAATCCTCCGACTCCTGCACGGATATCTAAGTCATTGTAAAATTGGGCGCCTCGTTCGGCTTCAATTCCTCCTCTGATGTCTATGGCGTTTTTAATACTTAGGCCGTCGGAGATAACAATGAAGAAATCTTCTGTTGGGATACCTGCTTCAACTAAGTAGTCATAGATCCAGAGAACGCTTTCGGCTGTGATATTTGAATCATCTCGCACGCCGATTTGTTTTAGTCCTAGTTCCTTGTAAAGGCGGATGGCCGTTTTTAATCCGGTTTCTTTTTTTAAGGTATCAATGAGGACGGTGGGGATGGCGTTTGGGAAAACTTCATTGTATTCCTTGTAGGCTTGGAATTCATCTTTGGTGAGGTCTGAGAGAGCCCTACCTTTGAAATCGATTTGAAGATAGCTCTCTGTGAATGCATGAGCGGTGGTTCCTTTGCTGTCTACGCCTTTTAGTCCGTATCTTTCTGCGACGATTGGAACGACTGTGTTTGCTGCTCCTACGGCTCCGTTAGCTACGGAAGCTATGGCGGCAACTACCGTCCCTTCTTCTCCGGAGGCACGTCTTGTTCCGAACTCCATAACTGGTTTTTCTAAAATTGCGGCAAGAGTAGCCATTCTAGTGGCTGATCCTGAGGCGCTGTCGAGACATCCCAGTAGAGTAGTTTCTACTAATTGCGCTTGCCAGAGGGGACCTTCTACGATCATGAGTGGTGTACTGCCTCCGACAAATTCACCGTCTTGTACGGCTCGAATTTTAAGGTCGAGTTTCTCCATATTTAGGAGTTTGGTGTAGAGTTTTTCTGTGATTTTTCCTTGCTGAAACAGTTGGTATAGAAACAAGGGATGAAATTTAAAATTCCTTAAAGTATCAAGCGCTCGGCTGATTCCGAATATCGACATACCGCCGGCATCTTTCGGGTTTCGATAATAAAGCAGGTATTTTCCGGTTTTATTTTCGTGTTTCTCTAGATATATGCTGGCCATGGTGAACTGGTACAGGTCGTTGCTTTCTGCATTTATCGGTGCCCAGCCACGTTCTAGCCGAGGGATGCCGCCCAGTTCTCTGATTCGGTCATCGTTGGCTGCGAGTTGAGGAGTAATAGTTTGTATGTATTTTTGTCTTTTTGCTTCTCGTTGTTCGGGCGATAATTCTGTCATGTCGTTTTCAATGACAGCGATTTGAGCTCGAGCTGCGTTTTCAGAGATGGGAGAACGAAAGCCGGATTCGGTACCAGAAGTTTCCATGGTGTGATTTGGTTAGTGGATAAAAAAACTTCTGATTTGAATCTATTCTTTCGGCAAATGCAAAAAAAGATCTCTTGTGACAGCAAGTAAAATATCTTGTTTGTCGCTTATTTAAGGTGAAAAATATTAACGACGAAAAAAAATAGGCAAAACAATATTGACGAAATTAATTTTTCGACTATAATGAATTCGTATAATTTCTAATTTAATAAAATGATTTCTCAAATTCTCAAGTCTTTCGGTTTAAAAACTAAAGAAAGTCGTATTTTTGAGGCTATTCGTGATTTAGGCACTCAGCCGGCTTCTAATGTTGCACGGGTATTGGATATGCCGCGAAATACCGTTCGGTCGATTTTGGACGGATTGGCAAAAGACGGTTTATTGGTAAAAACCAACCGTGGAAATACCCAGTATTATGCGGTAGAATCAAAACAAAACATTATTCGAAGATTGAAGGTACAGAAGATTAGGGTTTCGGAAAAAATTGATTCGCAGATTAATCTGATTGAAAAATTTGGGAGTGAGTTAAACCTTGCTGAGAAGAGGGGAGCAAAAAGGCCCAAGATTACTTTTTATGAGGGGACTGACGGACTTGAAAGAGTTTACGAGCATACGCTTTCTGCAAAAGAACCTATTAAGTCCTGGGCGTCTTTTGAGGGGATGCATGAGGGAATGCCGGAGTATTTTAATACTTATTACAGTCGAAGGGCGAAGAAGAAGATTAAAATATATTCAATCCATCCAGATACTCCTTTTGCCCGAGAACGCCAAAAAAACGATGAAAAAGAGTGGCGGGAAAGCGCACTCGTTCCATCGGAAAAATTTTCCTGGATTCCTGAGATTCAGGTTTATGATGATTTTATCAATATCGCTTCCTGGAATGAGAAGTTGGGGATCATTATTGAAAGCACAGAGGTTTCTGATGCGTTGAAAGCTATATTTGATATGGCGTTTGAGACGGCGAAGAGGTATAACAAGAAGAAGAAATAGAACTTAAAATTTCGGAAGAAAGTTCATCATCTATGGCACATAAAACGTTCATTAGTGTATTCTCCGGATGTAGTACATCTAATAAAATACGAATTATTTCTTGTTCCTGAATTTTTTCAGTTACCTGATTTTTTATGGCTATTTCCTGTAGTGTCTCGGTAACTGATCTGTTTACCAGGATTTGAATTATTTTTGGCAATGGAGGAGGGGCTTCGGTTATGGGGAGAAGTTCGTGGAAAAGACGATTGGCGTGGTGTGTTTGAGCGGCGCATACTTGATGTATAAAGTCGGAAACGGGGAGATTGAAATCTATTTCTTGTACTTTTGGTAGACCTTCTGCCGGTTCGGCATCTACTTTTATGCCTCTTTTTGCCAAACGGTTGACCAGTTGGCTTAAATTAACCGGACTTTTTTCATTTTTTGCGAGCCGCAGGATTCTGTGACCCTGCCGTTCGTTATTTTTTTTAAATTTTCCATGATTTTTTCTTCCGATTTCTAGTGAATCAAGCGGACGATTTTGAGCTTCCAGCCGGAAGTGTTTTTTGAGAAAGGGAAGACGTTTTATCAATTCAAAAGCTCTTACAATTTCCCAATCTAAAAATTTTCCTCTGCCTTTTAATCTCCACAGACTTGGTGTTTTCGTTAGATCTGCCAATTGATGGGGCATTTGTGTTGTTTCTATGTATAACCCTCCTATAATATCAATTAAAAAGTCTTCATTTGTACCCCCTCCTGAACTTTCACTTAATGAATAGGCAATGTCCTCTTCCGGAGGATAAGTATTATTGTTGACGAGTACTAGGCCTCTGCCTGTTCCTTGGCCGATACGTTTACTGGAAAAAACTATGTCGCCGATAAAAAGATCAGGATTTTCGGGGTGGTAAACAGGGTTGTTTTCACTTTTTGGGTGAACAAAAAGCCGATTATCTTGAGCGGCATCAATCCAGAGATGATATTTTTTGTATCCCAGAGACTTGTTTTTTTCCTCAACTATTTCGGCGATGCGATGGACATCAAATATTCTTATGCCTCCTCTGAGTTCGGAAGAGATAAGGATTACCACCGATTCGCATACTTCTTCCCCGTTTAATTCCCTTTTTTTCACATCATCAAATATTCTTTGCAAAAATACTTCTTCCGGGTCATAGGGATCCATATCTATAGATTGCCTTTTTTGAGGCATTACTTTATATGGCATGACCAGGTATTCATTGGGGGTGTGGTAGAGGTGAGCATTTGGGTGAACTTTCCAGAATTTGTCCTGCAGAGCCGTAAAGGCATTTGTGGTGCCGGTGGTGTAGTATCCGTCGTAATTTTTTCCGAATTTTTCTTTGATTAGTTTTTTGAAGGTATTTAATAAAATTTCATATTTTCTGTCACGCTGGGAGGGATTGTCTAAAAAGGTCTTTATCTGTGCATGAAATTTTTCAAGTTTTGGAGAAATTATCGGAGTTCCGGGTTTCATATAGATTTCTTCTTGTGTGTTTTCATTTTCATTGGTGTGGCTTTTGACGTATGCTATCCAATTTTCAAAATCAGGTTGCTTTTGTGCTACTCCTTGGATGGCTTCGGTGATTATTTCATATTCAAGGTGCAAAGGGAGAAGCATATCTTCTTCTCGGGCAGGAAAGTTAATTTGACCGAGGGTAGTAATGAAATCAAAAAATTTAGGATGTCCCTTTTTATAAATTGCAGTTAGATATTCTTTTATTGCATTTCTTCGTTTTTCTTCTGAGGGGATGGTGGCAATTTCGTTTATCCAGCTGGTGGCGGTGGCTTCTTTTGTGATGTTTTGTTCGTGGGTACGGAATATTTCTTGAAGCGTATTTATGGCTTCATTGGTTCCTTCTTGAGCTTGTGGGAGCTCGGTGAGGAGTTGTTTGGCTAGTTTTAGGGGGATTTCAATATTATTCATTTTTCTTTAGTTATTATTTAATGTAAAATTTAAAATTTGTCAATATTTTTTAGGTATCAAAAAACGGGGACATTGGCGTGTGCGGCCAATATCCCCGTTGCGTACATTTCGGCTGTATTGCTTCTCCCGGCTTGCCCGGATTCAAGGCTCGATTAATCCGTACACTTTTAACATCTCGAGCAGTTCTATCCTTCTGACGGGTTTTGTGATGTAGCCATCGCACCCTTCTTGCCGGAAGATTTTCCTGTGATCGGTATCCAGCGTTGTTATCATGATGATAAACGCTTCATCAGCGATTGGCACTTCACTTCTTCGCTCTGCCGCGCGCATCTTTTTTAAAGCTTCCAATCCATCCATGATTGGCATTACGATGTCCAGTAGAACAAGATTGAACGGCTCCTCAGCATCAAGCGAATCCTCAAAAAAAGTAATCGCTTGTTTTCCGTTTAGTCCCAAGACGCATTCTCCGTAAGGGTGTGACCTAAATCGTCTGTCCGTAATTTTCACCTCAAAAAAAGTCAAAAA
>CAYVJW010000081.1:0-7628 GCA_964451885.1 uncultured Candidatus Peribacteria bacterium
TTCCTTTTTTGAAATTCTTAGAATTTCAAGCTGCTCCCGTTAGGGTAATGTTCTTTTAAAAATAAGGCTTACAGCATCCATGCCGCAAGCCCTTAAAAGTTTTCACAGCCTCCTTGCTTTTCTTCCGTTACCGTTTCCGTGCCGCATAGACTGTCATGGCTTCCACGAGATCATCTCCCTGTCCGGGTAGATTGTCCCGCTGGAGCGTCAGCGTACGGGGAGGGGTCCCCCATTTCACCTTGGCCAGGTGAAGACGTGTCTCATCCGTGCGGCAGATGTAGTGGGCATCCCTTCCTACATGCGGATTCGCGGTCATGAAGGCGGCATTTCTGCCGAAATCAAACCCGAAGGTGTCCCGCTCCTGGCGAAGAATATGAACGCCCCGTTTTTCGGATGAAGGAGTAAGCGATCCCAGCGTTGCCCAAAAAGGCTCCGCTAGTGCATTTTTCTCGGCGAGTTTCGCCTGAAGGCTCGCTTGCACCGATGCACAGGTGGCTTCTTCTTGGCCTTTTGCTTTACGTAAAAGTTGAATTCCCTTCGTAAGAGCCTTCTGCCCAAAGCCTCTCTTCGTAGTATCATTGTCGCAGAGTGCTTTCTTATGCATCTGCAAGCCTTTGATAGCCATGGCGAGTTTTATGGGAGTCTTGACGGGAACCCACGCTTCCTCCTGCTGCATTGTATCCGCAGGAACAGGGTTCATCCGACTGAGCGCCGTTTCGCAATTCGGTGCGGTCTCCAGAAAAAACTTGGCATCGGCCTCCAAATCGAAGTGGCTGTTGAAATACCAGTTTGGAACGGCATTCCACAACCAGAAGACCACTCCCACGATCATAACGAGTACGATCAGAAAACTAATGAACGAGCCATTTCCCCTGCCACGGCCACCTCCGGAAGCCATATCCGTAACGTCATCGACAACTTCAATTGCATCTTCAAAACTCATCTGTTTTCTCCCTTCATTTCCTGTTGGACGGTTGTTTTCGGAAAAGAAACATACAAGACTACAGACAGAAAGCCATGTTTTCCTTTCAGAAACAGGCTATACTGCCTAAATACTCTATTGAATTCGTCAAAGAGCGGCGCATAAATACATGAAAGCATGAAAAACGTCAACACTTTGCAACAAAAATTGACTTTTTGAAGGAGAAAAATAAAGTGGCAATGGATAAGAAGCAAGGAGCAAGTCGCAAGGAAAAACAGAATCAAATAAGCGAAGTCCCTGTTCTTAAAACCCGAAAATTCATCCCTAAAGATGAATTTTCGAGAGGAAGAGATGATGTAATAAGCGAAGTCCCGACGGTAGGAGGGACGAAGACATGGAGTTATCTCTGACGAAGAGGAGGACATTGCGGAGTACGGAGGTTGTCCGCGATAGCAGGCTACCGGAAGTGCGGAGTAATGTCCGACGAGGGTCGATGGCAGAGCGGTCAAATGCAGCGGGCTGTAAACCCGCCGGTTATACCTACGGAGGTTCGAATCCTCCTCGGCCCACCACATACAGGAGTCAGGTTATCCGAATCCCCGGAGGGGGATTTTGGTGGGGATAAAGGGCTTTTCTTTCTTCCTTTTGTTCCACTCTCATCATCGAGTTTAGGGAACGCAACATCTATCCGTATCTTGTTTCCTTTAATCCAGATTTTTTTGATAACTTCTTGGTATAGTTCCCGTTTTTGATCGTATGTCAGGCTTTCAAAGTTTTTTCGATAACGTCTCGTTACTTGTTCAATGGAGACAAGCCTCATCTGTTTTTCTTGCTCTGTGAGTAATTGGGAAGTCAATGCTGAACGTTCATCTTTTAGTTCTACCACTTCGTTTCGTATCAATAATATCTCACCCGCTGCTTCTTCCTCATCGTAAGCCCCTCGTCTGATAAGTTTTCTGACCGTGTCTTCGCCTTTTGAAAGTCGTTGAAGCTCGGTATCGATATTTCCTATGCGGTCTTTGATACTTGCTATTTCTTCACTACTCCGTTGCTCTTGCACCATTTTTTCCAGTATCCGTTTCGGGTTTCTAAAAAAAGGTTCGACGTACCTCCAAACCAGTTCGTCGAGGATTGCTTCTGATATTCCGTGAGAAGAACATTTAAAATAGTTTTGTTTTGTTCCTTTATTTTTACAACGATAATTTTCTTCGTTCTCGTCATCTTTAAGTCCAGAGACTTCCGGAATGCCGACTTTTTTACATTCTGCAATGAATTTTTGGTAAAGTAATTCGAGTTCATCAGGTTCGAGATTTTTTGGGATAAGACTCAGGATTTCATCCTTACAGTATCTTTCATCGGGTTTTAAACGCTGTTTTGGCTAACTGATGCCGACAACTCGAAAATAATCTGTTTTTCTAGGAACGACTTTGCTGATAATTCATTTTACTTTGATAGAAAAATGAGTAAATTTATTTGATGAGGGGGTAGGTTCTAGGCACGAAATAAAAAAAAGGAGGCTATTTTTTGGCTAAAACAAGCGAAAAGTGGATTTAAAATCCGTTTCAATACAGCTTTTATCTGAGCATTAACAGATTTTCTATTTTCTGGAGCGAAAAATGATTCTTCCATTATGTTTTATCCTTTGTAGATAGTTACACTTCATGGAAAATTAAATCAAGTTAAAAAAACAAGGCTCAATTTTTATTGTGTTTACTTAATGAAAATGATATAATAAAGTGTCAAAAAAGGGGATTAAGAGCACAAAAACCCACAATCAACACTCAAAACAAAGATAAAATTAGATATGAATTATGGAATTATTGATAGATATCATATATGAATAATAGTTGGAAATTTATAGCTCGGAATAATAAAAAATTCATAATGGGTACTATCATTATGATTTTGGTAGTAATACTGTTTAATAATGAAAAAACCGTCCTTCCTTCTGAAAAAATCATACGTGAAAAATCAGTAGAAGTAATCACTTTTGGTGAATGGAAGCCTACAGCACACCAAGAAGTCCTCGCTATTATAGAATCGGACAAAGATTCGGCAATACTGGCGAAAGTTTCTGGAACGATTGAAAATACTTTTGTTCAAATAGGTGATTTTGTTCAGAAAGGACAAGCTTTAGCAAGCTTTGTAAAATCAAACGACATAACTCAAATCAATTATGAAAATGCTCTTCGAGATCTAGAAACAACAAAATTTTCGGCTAATAATAATATCCAATCTGCAAAAATTGCCTTGGAAACTGCAAAAAGAGATTTAGTCCAGGCTAAACTGAATGAAGATCAAAACTATATTCACACTTATAGAACACTCGAAACCAATACGGTGAATTCAGAAACATTGATTTCTACTTATTTAAATTGGGCTGATAGCCTTCTTGGGGTTTCGGAAAAGTACAAAAATAAAACGGTTACGGGAAGAGATGAAATAGGAGCCAATGACAGAGTAGGGAAACAAAATATTAATAACGCGATTGAAGCACTCATAAGAAATCAAAAAAATCTTTCAAAACTCCAGTTTGAGCCGACAGAAGCAGAAGTATTGGATTTTGCTGAAACACGTCTGGCCCTCATGAGAGAGACCAGAGAAAGTGCCCAACTTTTTGACAACATTATTCATAATACCTCTACTACGATAAGATTTGTAGAAACAACATTGGAGGGAATCAAGACAAAATCATCCAGTTATCTGGAAAAATTAAATGGAGGAATATTGGATTTGGAAAATAAAATCGAAACCGCCAAAAGCCAAAGTAAGGTAAGCAATCTCACTATAGCAGGGGCTGAAAACCGAGTTCGAAATACGGAAGCGTCTTATATGCTAGCAGAAGCAAATGCGGAAGCTAAAATAGCCGCTGCTCAAAACCAATTACGTGTAGCAAGGAATACTCAAAAAGATCTCACTGTTCGAGCTCCTTTTCATGGGAAAATTGCAGAAAAAACGATTTCTGCTGGTGATCAGGTGAGTCCTGGAACAAAAATGTTTTCTATCGTGAGTGAAGATCAATCTGCAATAGTAGTGGTTTATCTTACCACTGAAGAACTTTCGCAAATCAAAAAAGCAAAAACCATAAAAATGCAATTTGAAAAAGGGAACAGGATTGAACTTCCCCAAAATTTTGCCAGTGTGCGGATTGATCCGAAAAATCAAAAAATTCGTGTGGAATCACCTATTCAATCCTTGCCGGAAGGAGTTCTCATTGGTAGCTACGGTAAAGTATTGCTCCCGCTTAATGGAGAGGCCTCTCAATTGATTCCTGTTTCTGCCATTTCTTTTGAACCAGGAGGAGCAGAAGTTTTAGTCATCAATAATCAGGAAGGCACTGCAGAGCGGAAAAAAATTAAAACCGGAAAAATTATATCTAATGCAATCAAGGTAACAGACGGATTGGAAAGTGGAGATGAAATTATTCGATTTCGGAATCAGGTTTATTCGGGAGAAAAAGTGAGAATAATTAACACCGAATCGCTTAATAACGGACTGAAAACAGAAATTTCCCAATGACACAACTCCCCCTTTCTCAACTTTGGACTCTCTTTCTTAGCCGATTTAAGGTAACGGTGCTTATTACCTTTTTTATTTTGCTTTGGGGGAGTGTTGCGTTCAAGGCGTTACCTAGAGAAATCACACCTACTATTGAAATACCGGCCGCCACTATTACTACCATATGGCCCGGGGCTAGCCCGGGAGACGTAGAAAAGCTCATAACTAATAAAATAGAAAGGGAAATCAAAGGACTTGAAAATATCAAAGAATACAAGTCCATTTCTCTTTCTGGTGTATCTATCGTGAGCATCGAATTCGAAATAAAATCGGACATGACGGAGAACATCCAGAATATTCGTGAAAAACTTGATCAAGTCGAACCGGATCTTCCGAGTAATATTCCCGATGACCCAAGTCTTAAGGAAGTGAGCATGTCTGATGTGCCTATACTCTCCTTAACCCTTTCCGGGGATTTTTCCTGGTCAGAGCTGAAGAAATTTTCCGATATTCTCGAAGACGAATTTGAAGGCATAAACCTAGTCAAAGAAGTATCGGTTAAAGGCTCACCAAAGGATGAAATTCATATTTTGATCGACCAAATAAAACTTCAAGCAAAAGGAATCGGCATCAATGAAGTTATTGAAACTATTCGAAATTCTCATAAAGATATGCCATTGGGCTCAATCTCCATGCCGGGACAAAAAGTAGAAGTCACTGTTCGAGCAGAACTAAAACAAGCAACCGAGTTTTTGGAGCTTCCTTTAAAAGTTATGAACGGAAGTATTATAAAATTAAAAGAAGTAGCTTCCGTACGAAGGGAGTTTGAGAAGTTTGAGGTAGAAACCTACTTTAGTGACCAAGAAAAATCCAACCCAGCTGTATTAATCGACGTGATAAAATCTGCTTCAAAAGGAAACGTCATTTCCATGGTAGAGGAAGTTCTCGGACATATAGAAGTACTTAAACAAAGCGGAACTATCCCGAAAACTCTTAATATCGCAACTACTTATAATCGAGCCAATGATATTCAGGAAAACCTGGATACTTTAACTAGAAGCGGCAGTCAAACACTTATTTTAATAGCCCTTGTTATGTTTATTGCATTAGGATGGAGAGAGGCTTCTCTTGCCGCGTTTTCCATCCCGCTTTCCCTACTCATTGCAATAATTGTACTTTTTCTGACAGATCGGACGTTTAATGGTGTTTCGCTTTTTGCCCTCGTGCTTTCAATCGGACTATTGGTGGACAATTCCATCATCATAGTAGAAGGAATATCCTCCGGCATTCACGGGAAAAAACTCCCTCCAATGCAAGCCGCTATCCACACGCTACAATCCTTTCGATGGCCGATTATTACCGGGACATTAACCACCGTCTTTGCCTTCCTGCCTATGTTGTTTTTTATTTCAGGAGTGAGTGGACAATACATTGGAGTACTCCCCGTTACGGTTGCTACCGTCTTATTAGGAGCACTTTTTGTCTCCCTCTTTTTACTTCCCTCTATTGGAGCAAATTTTTACCGGATTATTCCACCCAAAAAACATTTATCACGGGAATTATTGCAGAAAACACAAAAATGGTATGAACATACGATGAGGGGCATCCTCGCTTCCGGCCAAAAAATAAGTTTTGTGATATTAACGAGTTTTGGCTTATTTATTTTTTCTGTTTGGTTGGTTATTACCTCCAAAGTGCCAATTGAAGTATTTCCAGAATCAGATCAAACATTTTTCACCGCTAAAATAGAACTTCCGCTGGGAACTGAAATAGAGAAAACCAGATCCTTGATTGGACCGATTTCAAATTCGCTTTCACCATTTTTCATGCAACAGGAAAATGGAGACATATTTTTGGAAAATTTTGTCTTTACTGTAGGAAAAGCTTCTGATGTTACCAGAGATGCGGGAGAAGTATCTTCACGAGCAGAGGAAAATGTACTTGGAATTGCCTTTAAACTTACGGCAAAGGATGAACGAGAAGTAAAATCTTATGAAATAATGCCAATTATTGAGGACGCAATAGAAAAAGCAGTTCCTTCTCAAGCACAAGTACGATTTTCCACACTCAGACATGGCCCACCGACAGGATCTCCTATTGAAATCCGACTTATGGGACCGGATATACGGCATCTTGAAGAAATGGCAGGAATACTAAAATCCAAAATTGAAAAATTACCGCACACACTCAATGTTCGGGATTCCAAGGGAGAAAGAACTTTGCAGTATGCATGGCATTTTGATCGTGACATCCTCGCTAAATTTGGATTAAGCCCCGTTCAAATAACACAGTCTCTCCGATCTGCTGTAAACGGAACAACCGTGATAAAATTAGTCGAGGGCGACGAGGAGATAGATGTGGATCTCAGGATAGATTGGGCAGGACAAAGCGTCTGGGATGACCCGAAATCATTGGATATCCTCAAAAGAATTCCGATTAAAACCGCAACCGGAGAGTTTATAACACTAGATCAAGTAGCTAATGCCGAATTTTCTTCGGAAATGTCCGAAATAGAACATCGCGATGGATTACGAGTGATTTCTGTTCGCTCTGATTTGGAAGTAGGCATAACGGCTTCTCAAATGGAAAACCAACTAAAAACAACCATCGAAGAACTTGATCGAAGGCAAGGAGAAATCATTGAAATCGGAGGAGAAAACGAAGAAGGTCGAAGATTGATGCGAGAATCCACAGTAGCCATGGGATTTGCATTGATTATGATTTTAGTAGTCCTCGTCTGGCAGTTTAATTCCTTTTATCAGCCGATAGTTACTTTACTGATTATCCCTCTTTCTCTTACAGGAGTGTTTATAGGATTCTGGCTATCAGGGATGACTATTACGTTCCCAACGATGATTGGGATTGTGTCACTGGCAGGAATTATCGTGAATGATGCGATTGTTTTGATAGATAGAATAAACAAGCATCTGGATCAAAAAATGGATTGGATGACGTCTATCATCAATTCCGGCAAAGAACGTATGCAACCGATTTTTCTCACTTCTATCACGACAGTAGTGGGGATGCTACCACTCTCTTTATCAGATGAAGTATGGGGAGGGTTGGGATTTGCAATAGTGTATGGAATGACGTTGTCGACAGTTCTTACGCTGCTACTAATCCCTTGTTTTTTGGCAATTGGGAAGAAGTGAACAATCTGTCTCAAGAAAGGGGGACAAAAACTTGAAGAACAAAAAAGTTGTGCGAG
>CAYVJW010000082.1:0-7604 GCA_964451885.1 uncultured Candidatus Peribacteria bacterium
GTCGGAAGTTTTAAAATTAAAAATTGAACTTTTATATGATAAAAAAAGAAATTGAAAGTGCAAGTGATTAGAGTAGCAAGACTCAATACTCAAGATGCAATATTTTTAATTATATATTTTGGGTCAATCACTCCTGTTACTTCCGATATTTTCTCTGCGTCTTTTACCGAAAATCTTCCTATTTTGGTTCGTCTCAATTCGATGCAGATTCCTTTTGTGCCGAAATATCCGGCGATGTCTCGTGCAAAACTTCGAACGTAGAAGCCGGCGGCTGTTTCGAGTTCAATCTCTATTACAGGAAAATCATAAGAAATGATTTTAGCTTGGAAAATTTCGGTTATTCTCGGTTTAATAATTACTTCTTTTCCAGCTCGTGCGAGGTCGCACATTTTTTTGCCGTTTATTTTTATTGCGGAATATTTTGGCGGGATTTGTTGTATTTTACCTTGGAATTTTTCATTCAGGATTTTTTCTATGTCTTTTTCGGTTGGAGTGATTTTTGGGAGGGGAATTTCGATTATTTCAGATTCCGGATCTAGTGTTTCGGATGTTTTTCCAAAGGTGATTTTGGTTATGTAGGTTTTTCTCTCTTTTTCTAGGAAAGGAATTATTTTCGTACACCTTCCCACAGCAACTATAAGAAGACCCGTTGCGAACGGATCAAGCGTGCCGGTATGGCCGACTTTTTTGATATTAAATATCTTCCGAACTTTGGCGCAGACATCGAAGCTGGTCCAATCAGGGGGTTTGTCGATGAGGAGAAAACCGTTCATTATTATTCTATCATTTTTAACACATTCTCTAGTAACGCTTTATTAAATCCGTATTTCATTCTCATCGATCCCAGGATTCCAAATTTTCCTTGTATATGTTTGTTTTTAAAACCTGTAACCAGTATGGCGCAGCTTGATATTTCTTCTAGTAAATTTTCTTTGCCAATGAATATTTTTACTTCATTTTCAGGAATATTGAGAGAGTTGAGCAGTGACTGAAATTTTTCACGTCCTTCCAGAATTTCTACAATTTGTGCGACTTGTTCGGGGTGGGCGGTAAATTCAGGGCTTCTGAGGACATTTGAAAGGCCTAGATAGAAAGTCTGATCGTTGTCCAGGATTGCAAAAGCGATGTTTTCTGACATTTGGGCTGTTAGGCGGAGGGCGTCAAATATGACTTCTTTTGATTTCTCGAGATGGTAGGCTTCCAAGTGTTTTTCAAACAGGGAGGTAATTAATTTGTTTTCTTCTTCTTTTTCTTCCAACAATTCGTCCACAAAAAATCGGTATCCTTTTTGAGTTGGTATTTTTCCGGCAGAAACATGGGGAGATTTTATGAGCCCAACTTCTTCTAGGATAGCAAATTCGTTGCGGATAGTTGATGAAGATACTGAAAAATTACAGAATTTAAGTAGATTTTTTGAGGCTATGGGGTTGGCTGTTTCGATAAAATCTTCGATCAATGCTTGGAGGATTTGGATAGTGCGGGGTTTCATAATTTATAATTTAAGTAAAAGTGTTATAGAATGCAATATGAAGAATGAAAGCATGAACAATTACTGTGAAATCTACCTCCGGAGTCTAAAAGACATTTTTACCTGGCACACAGATCAGAATATTAATGTTGGGGCTCGTGTAGTGGTGGCGCTTCGCGGACGGAAGCGGATTGGGATTGTTGTTTCTGTGGGAGAGGATTTGCCGAAGTTTAGGACTCAGCCGATTCAGGAAATATTGGACGAGTGTTTTTTGTCTGAAAAGTATATTGATATTGCCAAAAAAATTGCGGAAGAGAATTTTTGTGCATTGGGAAAAGTACTTTCGTTGATGATTCCTGAGGCTTTTTTACTGAAACAAAATCCGGAAAAACGAGAGATTTTTTATCAATTATGTTCTACGGTTGCAGGGGATTCCGGTAGTCGGGATTATGTTCAGGAAGCGCGAGGGGAAAAACAAAAGCTAGCCGTAAAACTTTTATCGGAGCAGGGAAGTCTATCTAATCTGGAGTTGAGGAAGCATATCTCTTTAACTACATTAAATAATCTCCTTGAAAAAAATATTATTGAACAAACAATTGGATCAATAATTGATCCGTTCCGGGGCCAGAGAAAGAAAAGGCCTCATTTCGATTTTACGGAGCAACAAAAACGGGCGTTTGAGGAAATTAATAAAACCAATAAGCCAATCCTTCTTTTTGGGGTAACAGGAAGTGGGAAAACGGAAATTTATAAAAAATTGGCTTTGCGTGTGTTGGAAAAAAATTCTACGAATCAGGTACTTTTTTTGATTCCGGAAATTGCTTTGACTTCTCAATTAATTGCTGAGTTTTACGGTCTTTTTGGAGATATTGTTGCGGTATGGCATTCGAAATTGTCGGAGGGAGAAAAAATTCAAGAATTTGCACGGATTATAAGTGGAGAAGCCAGGATTTTGGTCGGAACCCGTTCAGCTGTTTTTGTTCCGCTTCGGGCTCCTGAATTAATTATCCTTGATGAAGAACATGAATGGACCTATAAAAATGAGTTTATGCCTAGATTCTGGACGCATAATGTGGTGGAAAAATTTTCTGATAAATTTGGGGCAAAGCTTGTTTTCGGGGCGGCTACACCCCGGCTTGAAAGTTTCCGAAAATGTGAAGTGGGAGAGTGGAAAAGGGTTGATTTGCATAATCGGGTTTTTGAAACGAAATTACCTGCTATTGAGCTTATTGATTTGAAGAATGAAATAATAAAAGGAAATGATTCTCCCATTTCCGAAAGGCTGGAAGAAGAGCTTGTTCAAATCCTCGGCCAAAAAAAGCAAGCTGTGATTTTTTTGAATAAACGTGGTTTTTCCGGTGCTACTATTTGCCGTTGTTGTGGGCATACTTTTGAGTGTCCGGATTGTACGAATAATATGAAGATGCACCAGCGCCGCTTTGCGGGGGATCTTCAACAAAAATTTTGTTGTCATATTTGCGGAAGGCTTGAACGTTTTCCTGATAAATGCCCGGAGTGTCGGACGGAAAAATTTGTATTTCGTGGGTGGGGAACCCAGCAGGTGGAAAAAGTTTTGGTACAAAAGTTTCCAGGTATTCGTGTGTTTCGGGCAGATGCGGATTCTATTACTGGAAAAAGAGATTTTGAGAATTTAATGGACCGATTTCATGCCTTTGAGGCCGATGTGCTTTTGGGAACGCAAATGGTAGCAAAAGGTTTGGATTTTGATCGGGTGGAATTAGTGGGAGTGGTATTGGCCGATGTGGGATTGACTTTACCGGATTTTCGGTCGGAAGAGCGTGTTTTTCAGCTATTGTCTCAGGTTTCCGGACGGGCGGGAAGGCGTTCAACTCAAGGTAGGATAGTGATTCAGTCTTTTCGCCCGGAAGAAAATATTTTTAGTTTTTTAAAAAAGCATAATACAGAGGAATTTGTGTCCAAGCAGATAATTATGCGCCAAAAAACCGGTATGCCGCCTTTTGGCACGGTTGCAAAGATTACGTTTTCTGATGTAAGTAAGGAAAATGGGTTTGGGGAGGCGAAGAGTTTTTATGAGATGTTGAAAAGTAATATGTCTAAGGGGGGGGTGCATTTTGCGCCGGCATTTTTTCCGCGGGCATACGGAAAATATCATTTTCATGTTTTCCTAAGGATGAAAGAAAAAGCGGAATTGATTGGTTTTCTTAAAAAAATTGAGATTCCGAAGATGGCGAAGGTGGATATTGAGCCGGTGAGTTTGTTGTGATTTCTGAAGTTTTGAGTGTGAAACAATGATTAAAGATCAAAATCATTCCCCCCTTCCTTCGAGCTTTTTCCCACTGCTTGTGCTAATCCTATAAATAACCCGGTTAATATCCCTAAAAAGAACATCAAGAGAAGAGGAAAGAATAACGAATTCACTCTTTCGAGTAATAATAACACTTGGCATCCCGCGGCAATATTTTCAAAGGCAATGATTAATGCTAGAACGGTAATAATACCCGCTAGTGAGTAAAATGAGGTTTTCATTTGTTTTTTTTAGTTTTTAGTTAGTTATTTATAGGGTAAGGGTTTGGAGATATTTGTCAATTTTGAGATTGAGAATTATTTTTTGGAGTTCTTCCATGTATTTTTCCGAGATTGGGGTCTTGCCTAATCGTTTATGAGCTATCTGATGGGCTTTATCGAGATCGTCTTTGTTTAGCTCAATATTTTCCTGTTTTACGATTTCCGTAAGACCCAGGAATGTTTTTAAGTCTTTTTCCGCTTCCGGTCGAAATAGTTTTTTGAAATCATCTTCCGTTTTTCCTATGTTTTTCCAAAAAGCATTCGGGTCTTCACGAAATTGTGGATTTTGTTTCAATTTTTCGAGGCGTACTGCTACTTCTTTTTCCAACCAGGAATTCGGCAGATCCGCCTTTACTTGTTTGGCTAGTTTTTCCTGGTACTCCTGAGTAGCTTTCTTTTTTTCATTTTGCTCTTTATTTTGCCTGATCATTGTTTCAACATTTTTTTTGAAATCCTCAATGGATTTTTTTTGTCCGGTAAGGCGTTCAATGGTTGTCTCATCCAGGTTCTTTGCGGAGATTTCAAGTACTTCGTGGCATTTTAAGTCAAAGAACACCTTATTACCGGAGAGTTCTTTGGCGGCGTAGTCTTTTGGAAATTTTACGGTGGCGGCTTTCTTTTCTTCTCCGGGTTTTATTCCTATGAGCGCTTTTTCAAAATTTTCTATAAAGTGGCCGAAACCGAGCCTTATTTTCATATCCTTTCCTTCGGTGTTTTTTATAACATTGCCTTTGTCATCTTTTCCGGTGAAGTCTATCGTGACCTGGTCGCCGTTTTTAGCTTCGCGATGCACAGTATTTCCGATTTGTTGCTGGGACATTATTGTTTCGATTACATCGTCAATTTCTTTTGAGGTGACGTTTACTTTTATCGGAGGCATTTTGATTTTCTTATAATTCCCAAGCTTTATTTCTGGATAAACTTCTACTTCGACTTTTGCTTGGCCGGGAATTTTATGTGGGTCAAATTCTTCGATTTTCGGGGTGGAAATGGGGTGGAGTTTATTTTCCTGAATAAAATCCCTATATTTTTTATCAAGGGAGCGGCTGGAAGCTTCCAGTAAAATTTGTTGGGGACCGACGGTGCTTACCACGAGTTCTTCCGGAACTTGTCCTTTTCGGAAGCCTTTAAGTGATAATTTTTGACGAAAATAATCAATAGCGCTTTTTTGGGATTTTTTAAGGTCCTCTTCGGTGATTTTCAGAATGAAACCGATGCGGGAACCGGGGAGGGTTTTGTAGTTTTCCATGGGAATTCAATTAACAATTAGCAATGAACAATTAACAATAATGATATTTTTTGTTTCTGAATGATAGGGGAAAAAGTATTTTTGACAACTTTTTTGTTTTTTGTGAGATGTTCTTTTTGAAAGTGAAAAAAATATGAAGGAGGGGGATTGAATTTGTAATTTCTAATGATCATTTTTCAATAAATGATCAATTTTACAATTTTCAAAAAATATATTTTTCTTTTTGTGGGAGTACCGGTTTTATTTGTTTCTTTTGCTTATGCAAAAACAAATATACCAAAATGGGAAGAAGTGAAGGTTTCTCGTATGTTAGATACGCAGCATTTGTTGCTTAACGACGGGAGAGTGATAAAAATAATTGGTATTGATGCGCCGGATCTCTTTGATAAACGTGCTGAAGGTCATTGTTATGCGCGTTCTGCTTTTCGATTGTTGAAATTTTTGTTGGAGGGGAAAACAATAAAAATACTTGCTGATGAAGGGGAAATACATAAACAACGGAAACAACAAAAGGCTTGCATAAGGCATATACATTTCGGTTTTTTGCTGTCATGCAGAAGTCCTCTGATGAATGTTCATTTCGAGTATAAAAACCGGAAAAAAGTGCTTTTGCAGCATGTTAAATTGGAGAACGGGGATAATCTTACTGAACTTATGCTAAGTTTTGGGATGGCTCGTTTTCAGGGTGAATTTCCGGGGATGAGGTATGAAAAGAAATATAGGAATGCCGAAAATGTAGCCATTTCCGGAGAAGAGGGTGTATGGGGAGGGTGCGGGATAAAGAATTATCGTGATCTTCGTAAGAGAGGAGGATGGTGGCAGCAGGAATTTAGAAAGAAATACGGACTTTTTTTGGCGCCGATTTCTGTTGGCAGGGTAAAGAAGGTGTATTCGGGATGGAGATTTCAGTTAGAAAACGGACTTGTAATTAAGATGATTGGCATTGAAGTACCCGTTGTGGAGGATAGGAGAGGGGGATTTGCTTGCTTCGGGAGGGAAGCTAAGGAATATTTGGAATCGATGATATTGGGGAGAAGGGTGATTTTGCGGAAAGATATTTCTGATTTAGATAAAAATAGAGAGTTGTTGAGATATGTTTTCTTGCCGGAAAAAAAGGAGGTTCCGGAGGTTTTTGTAAACGAAAAAATGGTTGCTGATGGTTTTGCACACAGTTTTTGGGAAGGAGATGATGAACATTTTCGGGAGCAAATTGAGGCGGTGCAGGAGGCGGTTTATGGGGAGCCGGTGGGGGCGTGGGAGAGGTGCATTGGAGAGGCAATGAATAATGAATAATGCTTTCTGGAATTAATTTCTCAAATGGTTAAATGGCTGGTTAAGGGATTTGGCAAAAAATAAACTACGCATCTTTATCTCATGTTCACGCCATATAAATTCCTAAAAAAGTCTCACAATATTACCCATTCGGTAAACTCAGGGTCTTTGACAATATTTCTCGATTTTTTATAAATTTATCTGACGCAAATCTGAGCGAATCTACGTACTTTATTTTTTGCCAAAACCCTAATTGGTTATAAAGCTTGAAAAATAGGAACTTAATCACATAATCATTTAACCATTTAACATCTTTTTCGTTATTGGCTCCACAGCCTTTTCTGTTATTCGTTGTTCAAGTTTGAAAGCATTTTCTTGTCGATGTTTTTAAAATTGCTTCAGGTCTGAACGGTGAATGGGGAAAGTTGGCTGTGGAGCCAGGAGGGGACAGAGGCATGGTTTGTTGGAGATTTATTACCTCCCCCTGCTGGCCCCACAGCTTTCCGGAGCTATGAAGCCAGCAGGAGGTGGGGAATTATTGAGTGCCTTTTATGAGCCTGTTCCATTCCATGGTTATTTTGGTTAATAAAATAATTTTTCCGTTATCTTTACTTTTAAAAGGAATTAATTTTTCGAGAAACAGCATTTCTTCCATTGTTGTTTCCGGATCTATATCCGGGTTTTTGCCGTTTAGCATTTCTTCATAAAAGTAGATATACCAGTCTATGATCAATATTGCGTTTTTTATATCTTCCAGATTAATTCCTAGGCTTTTTATTTCTTTAGAAGTTAGGATTTCTCTGGCTCTTTGCCATCTTTCAATCTGTCTTTCCGGGAATTTGATCATGATTGTCTCAAGATCGCGTTGTTTGGCTCTTGGGAATCTTGGGGCATCAGAATTTTCACTGGCTAAATGTAGGGAGTGCATGTTAAGTTTATGTTGAAGAAAATAGACTGTCTATTTATTATTTTTTCTAATCTTTGTGAAGCGAAAAATTCATTCCTGATACACTAGTACACGAATGACCCAAGAAAGTCAAGTCTTTTTTTAAAAAATGTAAAGAAAAA
>CAYVJW010000083.1:0-7570 GCA_964451885.1 uncultured Candidatus Peribacteria bacterium
ACAGAGATGCAAATAAAATCAAAACCTCTTGACTTCAAGGTCGAGTGGATCAGCTTCACTAATATTTTTCAACAACGCTCGATTTTTCGCCTCCCCTTTGCCTTGACTATGCTGATCGCCTTGTCATTGACGATCTTCGCTTTCGTCTTGACCAAGGATGGAGAATCAGAGCGCCAGAGACTTGAGTTCAGAAAGCAGGCTGCTTTGTTGCACCAAACCCTAGAAAGTAAGATTCAGCTGAACCTAGATGCTATTCACGCTCTGCGTGACTATCATTATGGCGTGGAGAAGCTGACTTTCAAAGGGTTTACAGCTTTCACAAAGGAGCTTCTCTTGCGACACCCAAGTATCAATGGAGTGTCCTTCAATCCTCGAATCTCCGCCGAAGCGAGAGCTGATTTTGAGCTGTCGATCCGTAGAGAGATTTCTCCCAAATTCAGCATCAAAGAGCGCGATCCTGAGGGGAACATACAGAATGCCAGCAGACGCTCAGATTATGTGACGGTAGCCTATATTCAGCCATTCGATAAAAATCAAAAAGCCTTTGGATTTGACGTCGCATCCAATCCGGTAAGAAAAGCCGCCCTAGAGTTAGCACGCGACACGGGAAGTGCTGTAGTGACAAAACGCATAACCCTAGTCCAAGAGAAGGGCAAGCAAGCTGGAGTATTGGCTTTTGTTCCTGTTTATTCGGCGAAAAGAACTCCTATCACCGAAGAGGATCGTCGAAAATATCTACATGGATACATGGTTGGTGTATTCAGAGTTGGGGATTTGCTCGCTTCGGCGTTGACCGGAGTGAGTCCAAAAAATATCTCCGCTCGACTCTACGAAGCAGAAGACTCTGTTTTTCTTGCTGGCTACGGTGGTGGAAAAGGTCTTTGGGATGCAGAAGCTGAAATTGTGACCAATACTGTTTGGTGGTCTCAGGAATTCGACTTTGGAGGACAGAAATGGCGTCTGGAGTTGTCTCCAACAAAAACCATTCTCAAAAACCAAAGCAGCTCCGGAGCCTGGCTTGTTTTAGCAGGAGGGTTGCTCTTCACGTCTCTGCTGGGAATCTTCCTTCTTTTTATGACAGGATATGCTACTCGCGTGGAAGAGGAGGTGATCGAACGCACTGCAAAAATAAAGAGTGTGGAAGGAGAAGTGCGAAAGCTTTCACTTGCCATGGAGCAAAGTCCCAATTTGACCATCATCACGAATACAGATGGTCGAATCGAATACGTAAACCCCGCTTTCGAGTCAGCGACTGGTTATATGAAAGAGGAAGTGCTTGGAAAAAACCCAAGGATTCTTCGATCCGGTCACACTTCCAAAGAGGAGTACGAAGGCCTTTGGCAGACAATCAAGGTCGGAAGCATATGGCGTGGGGAGATGAAAAATCGGCGCAAAGATGGAAGTTTTTATTGGGCGTTGATAAGCATTTCTCCGGTTCGAGACGAATCTGAAGTGATCACGCACTTTGTCAGTGTCCAAGAGGATATAACCAAAAGAAAGGAGGCGGAAAAGGCAATTCTAAAAGCCAAAGAAGCGGCTGAAGCTGCCAGTCAGGCTAAGTCGGAATTTCTCTCCAATGTCAGTCATGAGCTGAGAACACCTCTTACCTCAATGAACGCTGCGGTGAAACTCTTGAAGGACGGTACAATCCCAGGCGTTCCAGAAGACGCCCAAGAAATGATTGAGCTCATCGATCGAAATGGAGAGCGTTTACTTAGCCTCATAAATGACATTCTCGATTTCTCTAAAATCGAGGCTGACAAGATGGAGCTTTCTCTCACCTCAAAAAATGCAACGGAGATAATTCAGCAAGTAGTAGAATCAATGCAAGGATTGGCAGCGGAAAAAGGATTGGAGCTCAACTATGCTGTCACTTCCGACCTGAAGATCTTGACAGATACTCAGCGGATCGAACAGGTTTTGATCAACCTTATCGGCAACGCTATCAAATTCACTGATGCGGGAAATATTTCTGTTTCAGTGCGTGAGTCAGATGGGTTTGCTGAATTCTCCGTTGCGGATACTGGCTGTGGTATTCCTTCCAAGCAGAAGGAATCCATCTTCGATTCTTTTGCTCAAGCCGATGGATCATCGACTCGCAAGGCAGGAGGAACTGGCTTGGGACTCGCTATTTCGCAGCGCTTTATTCACCTGCATGGTGGAAAAATCTGGGTTAATAGCGAGGAGGGCATGGGATCGACTTTTTACTTCACGGTCCCGCTAACAGAAACCAAGGAAAAATAAACAACGGCTTTGGTTATACCCTAGAATACCTATGGGTGTGATCTGCCAAATATCAAACTTCAGTAGTTCTCAAATCAGATTTTCGAATGATTTATAGGACTATTGAGATCTTCAAAACACCTAGGCTTCACGGCTTGGGTGTTTTTTGCATTGATCATTTCCAATCCGGTACGAAGAACGGTTAACGGTGTTCTGAATTCATGTTGTAATCCCAGAATAAAATCCCTCGTAAGGAATACGCCTTCAAAAATGCGCAAAGGAGGGCCTTGGAATTTACTTGTGTTTTTGAAAATGGAATCCGTATAAGCGTTGTTCATGTAAAAAATTTAAGCAAAAAAACGCAACACAATTAAAATTGTTTTGCCGGATTCGGAAAAATACAATAAGGGGCTTAGAATTAAATAACTTACCAATAAAGGAGAATAAAAATATCCTACAAGGTTGATTAATCCTTTTTGTTCCTAAATCCAATGCCTTTAAATCGTGTGTAATAAATACTTACACATGAACATTTTTCATGGAGGAGAATATTGCATGGACCTGCCTCTGCTAACGATTATAATCAACAAAGTATACATTTTTAGTAGGGAGAAATTAAAACATCCCACTTGGGGAGATGTGAAGAATGTTTGAAGGATTTCAAAAAAGGCTTCAGTTCTTTGGGGGTCAGCTTAACACCTGTGGGATACTCAGCTCTAACAAGTTCAACAGAGGGATTTTTACAACGATAAGTCATGGTTGGAGGCATAGCCCAAAACCGTATCCACAGAATCAAGGATGGCTCCCAGTAGTTTTCTAGTACGCCAAAAGTGTGCTCAATCGGATTGTATTTGCTGTGATAGGGGGGGGTAGTAGATGAGATGAATCGGGATATTTATCCTTTACCATCCGTTTTATGAATTGGGTTCGTCCACTCATTTGAGATGGACCATTGTCTAAATTTATGACCAACTCCTCGATGTGTGAATAACGTTCATCGTCTTTGTCCCACCACATTTCCACACAGTCTACGATGAAATCTGACGTTTCATTAGAGGTCCCAAAAAACAAACTTAAATCACCATCAACAACATCATGAATTCCTAATGGAACCATCGAACCATCCCAATGCATATCATGATCATCCGCCTTTGGGGCTTCTTTGCAACGAGACTCTCCACCTCTGGATAAGTTCCCAACCTTCACTTTTGCTTTACAATCAATCGAGATTCTCAAGGATCTGGGATTGCTGTCTGAGATGCGATTTGCCTGACGAAGATTGTCAAAAATGGCGTCTGTTTCTGGAATCTTTTTGAGGGGGCATCCTCTGGCTGAGAAACGTCCGATACAAACAATTCCTGTTTCGAGCTCTTTTTGTCCAAGCTCTACTGTTTTTCTCCCCCACTTGAAAACCGTTTCAGCACTTCGGACACTTCCTCCCAAGTATTCATTTGTGATTTTTGCCTCAAAAGCTCTTCTTTTATGTCCTGTTAGCTTTTTGGCAACATCCTTAAATGACGAGATCGTTTTTGCTGTTAGTATTTTTTTGAAAATGAAGATTTATTTTCCTCATTCTACCGGGTTTTAGATTCTCAAATCGCATTCCTCAGCTAAAAATCGAAATAATTTTTTAAAATTTATCTCTAGGCTGATTTGGCTAGATTTTTTTCATTAATATTAAGAAGTGATAGTATCTTTTTTTGGTTATTATCGTATTTTGTAATTCGGATTTCTTGGTGTGCGCTGTTCCCAAAAGAAAGCACACAAAGCCTTATCATCTTGAGTTCTTCCATGGCATCGTCGAAGTTGATTTTATTAGTCCCGGCCTTCTTTTGCTCTTTGAGCCACGGCCATAAAGCATTTTCCATCTCTCGAATCACGGCGTAAGAAAACATCCCCAAGAAAGCATGGGATCGAGTAGTTTTTTCGTTTCTGTGAAAGATAGGACGAATATTTAATCGAGATGTTTTCATGTCTCGGAACGCGTGTTCTACTTCTTGCAATTGTTTGTAGGCATTTCGTACTTCGTCTTTATCTAGTAAATCATCTTTTACAGTAGTTTCAAAAATATATTTTCCATCAAATTTTGTAAGCTCTTTATAGGCCAACGCATCATACTCAGCTTTAATAGATTCATTTCCCTTCGTTCCATTTACGATCACAGTGTATACTTTTTGCATTTTGTATTTCTTTAGAGCCTTTGTGAGTTTGTACTCCCAGGCTTTTATTTCTTTTTCCGTTAGTTTGACTTTTAGTTTTTTATTTTTGTCTCCGTTGGCCAGTCTCTTGCGATTATTTTCACATTGAGCCTTCTTTTTGGATAGCGATTGTTGCGCCTCCAAAAGTTCTAGCTCAAACTTCTGCTTTTTGCTTTGACGAGTGGCTTTTTTTTCTTGCTCCAGTATTGGGTTTACACAGAGCACATATCGTTTTCCATCTTGTTTTACCTCTACCAATTCCTTGTTAAATAAGCTCATCTGAATAACGCCTTCCTCTTCCAGCTTTCTCATTTCAGGAGTTGTTAATCCGCTGATGTAACTAATTCCTTCACTGCTTCCGATATTTCCTTTTTTCATTTCTTCTAGGTTGTATCGAATTTTCATTCCTCTGTCGCCTACAAGAATAAGATTTTTTGCTTTAAACTCTGCCTGAAGCGATTGAATTTGTTCTGGAATCGTTTTTTCGTCTTTTGTGTTCCCCTTAAAGACTTTTATTTTTATTGGAAAGCCTTCCTTGTCTGTTATGAGTCCAACGGTAATTATTTTCTTGCCTTGTTTCTTGTCTCGATTGTATCCGAAGTAGGCCAGCTCATTTTGCTGTCCCTCAAAATAAAAACTGGTGATGTCATGCAAAAAGATAGTATCTAATCGCTTCTTGTTGTAAAGGCTCCATTTCTGTTGAATTGTGTCTTGCGTGCTATTGATGTCAAATTGTGCATAATAGAGATCTTTTTCAGTTAGGGTCTTTAGTTCTTGCTTGCTGAATCCTAATTTCTTTCCTATGGCCTCATTTCTTTTGATCCAGTTGACGATCCCCAATTTACTCCCCCTGGTAACGATCTTTCCGAGAATCATGAGTAGGGCGTACTTGCTTTGATCTTTTTCATCAACCCCAAGTCCAGCTTCTATGGCTTGTTTTATTTTTAGACGTTTCATGATTTCTAGAATCACGAAACAGTGACCGTAATCAATGCTTTGCTCGATGACAATGTCTTCCATCATTACGGAAGTTCCATTCTTTTTGAGATTTTGTTCTATGGCCAATTGAAGCTTGTGGTCTAATTTGCTGATATTGCAAATAGTTCTTGTTTTAGAAATTTTATTTTTCCAGTAACTTTCGCATAGTAATTTGTATTCTGTGATTTTCCCGCTTGAGGACTTGACTCTGTTTGTTTTTATATACATGGCAATAGCTTTATTATCGCCAACATTATAACAAGTAATAATAGCTATGCAAGTATTTTTATATCTTTTTGTGTTTAGATCTTATCGCTAGGTTTTATGCAAAAAACAAAGAAGAGCCGCATCAACTAGACCAAACGACGTCTAAAACCCGCTCGAACTGACACTGAATGAAATTTGGTTGAGGAGATTGAAGGAGTTGAACAGTGGGATTCTGACAAAAGCTGAAAGAGTGGTTGAGCTCAGACAAAAAGCAGACGGAATCTTTGAGAAGATTTCTGTACTGAGTAATCCACTCCTTATAAAACGCTCAGAAGAAGAGTATGACAACATTATTAAAAAGGTTGCACCCCTTGAATCAAAGAAGGACGAAAAAGAATATTCTGAACAAGACGTAATCCGAGTAGTAAAAACAGCTCGAAGATTCGTGGAACACCTCGACGAACTTGTACTTGAGACTAATGACGAACCGACATTACGGGTTTTCTGGGAAATGATTTTTCCTGTTGCTCCGAACCTCACAGAATTAAAGAATGGAACCCCTCAAATATCCCCTATCTTAGCCATTAAAGAGGATTTAGAGAAGCCCGAAAACGTTGTGGCAGCGCAACTGGGATTGAGGTGGAACTTTTTTGTGAAGGATGTTGAGGAGTATTTTCGGATTTCGTTGATTGGATTTGAGTCGCAGTTGGCGGTTGCTACGGTAAGTGTTTGATAGATTTTACTGAAAAGTTGAAGGATGATCCGAGCAGTTGAGTCGGTTTGAGTTGGCGTTTTTGGGGGGTGGAGGCGTTACGGTATGTTGGGAGGCAGATTAAGGCGGAGGGGTTTGTGAAGTCGAATAATAAGGAACCAAAAAGATGAATGAGAACTCTCTCATCCATCTTTAGAATAAATTCCATCATTACAAACATTCCTTAATTTCCCGATCCACACTCAAATTCCATTCGAGTTTCTTCAAGGATTCCTTGTTCATTTTTATCAGAAGTCTCTGAACTAACTCTACATCCGGCCACTTCTAATGTATTTCTTACAATTGCATGACTTCTGTCTTTAAAGTCGTGTACTTCAAAACTGAGGTCAAGTTCTCTTCCTTTGATAGTATGATATGGCTCCGAAAAAATAGGATCATCATCCGAAAGAATCGGGTCATCTTTATACGGGGAAACTTTTGCACGAGAAACACGATCCTTCCTCAAGTCAGCTATTAAACCACCTCGCACACTATTAGGCAATTCATAGCCATCCTCACAAACAATTACCAAAACAGAATTTTTGGTAGTACTAGCAACAAGCGTGGGTTCATCGGAACCAGAAGGACAAGAAGTTTCAAGCTCTCTTTCCATCAAATAATTACCGCCTTCTTCCGCAACATAAGTAATATATGTACTGGAATCCATGATGCTTTCATATACGTCATTAGGGGAGGCTTTCTGTTTATCGTCCAGGATTTTACGCCCACGAAAGTCCCTACGCACTAGCAATTTTCCACGACTCCGCCAAAACTTTATTATATCTTCCCCACACTGTTCAATAATGGATCTAACAACATCCAAGCTAACATCCCCCTCTGGAATTTCTAGGTCACTTGTACTACACGAAATATTTGAAGTTGCCGCGATTCTACGGTTTCTATCTCTTCCGAGAGAACTCATGGTCTGACAATCGTAATAAAAATTTTCAGTTCTCCGGATTTCCATTTCGTCTTCTGCGATTTCTCTAGTATGTGCTACTGTTTCCTTTTGAGAATTTAGATCATCACATATGGGAACTATTTCACTCACACGTCCCATATACCTTTCACTTAAAAAAGTAGTGGGTTTATCCGGAAATTTTTTAAATTCCTTTTGGATGGAGGAACACCCCGCCAGAACCAAAGCTGCAAGTGGTACTAAGGAAGCTATAAAAAACAACCTCCTAAATCAATCGATTTTCCCCCTTTGTGG
>CAYVJW010000084.1:0-7478 GCA_964451885.1 uncultured Candidatus Peribacteria bacterium
TTAGCCCTCTCTGGGAGCTAATGTGTACAAAATATTTGTCGAACTTGGGTTAAGGTCATTAAATCGTCTTCTCTCCACCCCAGCTTGTTCATCTCCTTCGCAATCTTTTCGTCGCTCCAGTTATCGTGAATTTTCCAGTTAAATGCCTGCCGTAAAATTGAAAAGTGAGGTTCATCCGGCACAAAAAAATCAGCTTCGTCATCCGACCTTTTATATCCGGTTTTGGGAGTACCACAAGTTCGTCCTTCAACTGTTTTCTGCTTTACTCCCCTAGTTGAGTCTTCGGATAGCTTTTTTGAGTAATGTTCGGCAAACACAAAGAAAATACCAAGCATCATATGACCGGAGGCGTTGTCTTCGAATACAAAGTTTGTGAATTTTAATTCAAGGATTTTTTTATCAACAAGTTGAATTAGTTCACCTCCCTCTTGCAGGTTCCGGGAAAAACGGTCAGGAGCATAGCCAAAAAGTCCGCGTATTTTTCCTTTTTTTACTTCGTCCATAAGATATGTCCACTTTTCTCTTTTATAAGGAGTTTTAGCACTTTTCCTTTCTGTGATAACATAATATTTAATATATTTCTCTCTTATTTCTGCCCCTTTTTTAGGGTTTGAATTAAAGGCGGCTTCGATTTCTTTAATAGTCTGATCTTCCGGTGGGAAGTGTTTTGGACGGAGTTTTAAAACCAATCCCGTTTTTTTCGCAAAATCAAAGCAGTTTTCCAGCTGCTGAGAGATTGATTCTTTTTGTTTCTCGTCATCTTCGGTACTTTTGCGGGTATAGATTACATACTCAACAACTTCCAATTCTGAGATCGGTTGTATTGATCGCATTTTAGCCATGCTTTTTCTAGTTCGACGGAACATTTCTTTGGGATATTACAGAAAGTTTTTATGAGATTCCAAATGTTTTGTCTATGGAGCTTCCGGTGTTTTCCTCCATTTTTTGTTTCCTTGAAAGATTCTATCAGCCAAAAATAAGCCTTTAAATCAATGAATTTTCAGGCAGGAGATGGTATTACTCAGAAGCCAAGAAACAGGTGTAATTTATAAGTTGAGTTCCGTCGAATTCAGCATTTACTATGTAAATTTTCCTTTCTGGACCTTCTACCCAAAAAGAAAATGACCCATCATCCAGTTTATTAGATCCTCCTTGTACTATCTCTAAATTTTTAACAGGAATATTAAAATATTGAGCTATTTTACCAATGATAAATCCTTTGAATTTTTTTTGGATCATATGCGGGTTTTTCCTCCAATCAGGAGGGAATTTTTTAGCTAGTTCCAGACCTTTGTGTCGATCAATTTCCTGAAGTCTTGCTTCTCGTTTCGGATCACGTTCTTCTCTTTCGTCTTCAAGATCAATAATTACTGAATCGGAATTGGATTTATTTTCTGTCATTTTTTAGTATTTAGGGTGATTAAGCCGCTTTTGCAGCCGCTGTTTTTCGACTAATACCTCTAGATTGTCGAAATTGTTGTATAGGAGCCATTTTATCCAAAAGAGGAGTAATATCAGAATAACTATCATCAAAGCTTTGTGCATACTCAGAATCTAGTGCCCCTGATTGCTCATAGTACTCCAAAGGCTTGTTTGTTAATCCACCAGTATTAATTACTTCCGATTGAACTCCGTAACTGTTTATTTTTCCATCTGTGAAATGAATACTATCTATCCAGACTCGACCGTCTGCATCGTGAGCCATATTCCAGTCTACCTTTCTCCCATTTAATTCTCCTTCATAGGTTTCAATGGTAATTTTTTCTCCTGTACGAGGAGTTAGTAAGGTATGATCTATTTTCACAGTTCTTTTTGGCCGAGAATTAAAGTTTGGGGTAAAACCTTCGGGAAGTTTATTAACTGATTTTATAAAGCCATCAACACCACCTTTCTTGCTAAAAGTCCTGTCTTTGTCGAAGCTTACTCCGGGCATGAATTTTTTTGGACCAGATAATGCGTCATTGTCATTATATTTAGTAACTTCATTGCGATATGTATTGACAGGATTCTTCCCACTTTCTGTAAATACTGGGAATTCTTCTTTTATAAGATCTCTTTCATAATTAACTGAAGATTCTTTTTTTCTATCAAAATATTCTACTATAGATCTATGCGGTTTTGTTTCTTGTGTATAATGAATACCTCTTCCTTTGCTATAAACTCCCATATAACCAGGACAACTTCTCCAACCTCCGTCTGAATTAGATTTATAAAGAACTCTTGGCATCATTTGTCCATTTTTTTCCACATACATAACTGACTGTTGGTAATGTGGCGTTTGTAGTATTTCTCCCATATAGAATTTCTGACCGTTTATATCAAGTTCCTCTTTAGGACGAAGCCGTTCATCACTTAACAATTTTCTCGTCAATGCAGGTTGGGATGGATCTTTTGCAATCGTTTCAAATTTTTTGTTTATATCCAAACGGGGTTTTTCAGCTTCTCTTTTTTCTTTTGGAGTATCTCCGGGGCTTTTTGCTAATGCTTCATTGCTTTTAGCCGTTGCGTCCAAATCAGTCAATTTAACCGTTTTCTCAAGTTGTCTTCCATTTTGCTCCCACCTGACTAAAGCAAATTCACCATCTTGTGACAAATCAACTACTTTGGCTTTGTTTATGCTTCCATCACTTCGTGGAACAAGGACATCTGTTCCGATTTTATATTTATTTGCTAAATTTGCTTCGGCCTTCTCCTGCTCAGCTTTCTTACGTTCGGCACTCTCGCGTTTAGCCTTTTCTCTCTCAACTTTCTCCCGTTCAGCCTTTTCCCTTTCAACCTTTTCTTTCTCAGCTTTCTCTAGTTCAGCTTTTTCCCTTTCTGCTTTCTTTCGTTCTGCTTTTTCATGTTCAGCCTTCTCCTTCTCTGCTTTCTCTCGTTTGGCTTTTTCCTGTTCGGCTTGCTCATTTTTTAATCGTCTCTTTTCTTTAATATTATTTACTCCTTTCTGAAATTTCGCCACTTGCCCCTCTGCAGACTTAACCAAATCACTCCATTTTTCCCGTACTTCAAGGTCCGGTATCTTTGGCAGTCGGATTTTTATTGATTTTATACTCTCAGAAATGCTGCTGAGCATCTCACCGACTTTTTTAAGTGGAACAGTTGGAAGTTTTAGAAGTTTGTCGGTTATGTTTTTAACGGCTGGCAAAAACTCTCCTTTCAACTTTAAAGGGAGCTTGTCAGTTAATTCTCCGAACTTATTTTTTATCGCTTCCAAGTTCTTTGTGTCTACTTTTGAAAATATTATTTCTTTTATTCCCATCCCTTCTTTTACTTTCGGTGAAGTTGTTTCTTTTTGCCTCTCTCCTTCATGAGCCTTTTCAGTTCTGATAGCCACATCTGTTGTTCCTACTTTAGCCTCAATCTTACTTCTTTTTTCTCTCATATTTTCAGTAAGATCACGAATCTGCATTAAATCACCACCTTTAAGTCGAAGTTTGTTAATATCCTTTTGAGCTTTAACAATTTCTTGAGAAGTAGTAGCTTTAATGATATTATCATCAATCTTGCTAGCAGTTTTTTCAAATTCGGCTTTTTGTTGATCTACAGCTATTTCTGCTGTTGTGACCTCAGTTTTTGCAGAAGAAACTTCTTCTTTCTTCGAACCTACTCCCTCCTGTTCCCCTCCTTTCCCCGCACGGAAAGCATCAGCCGCTTTTCCCGCACCAAAAGCCTTTTTCCATCCCTTTGTTAAAAGATCCTTTCCCATTTTGAAAGGCATAGTTGCTACATTTGCAATACTCGTAACGGTTTCTTTAGCAGCCCATTTTATACCTTTTCCTACAGCTTTTATTCCACCTTTTGTAGCTAATTTACGAAGACCTGCTATCGCCCCACGGATAGCAATCTTTGTTCCAATTTTTGCTCCTTGTCCAGCTGCAGCTCCTACTCCTGTCCAGAGCGTAAGAGCGGAAAATCCATCAAGTGCCATACCAATCGTCCCACTGGCAAAAGAAAGGGCAGCTTCCCCCATATTGCCTTTCTGATAGGCAATTCTTGCATCGTTATAATCTATCATGTTACCAGCAAAAGGCACAAAGTATGCTGCCGTATCTACCATTGTATTACCGGTTTTCAGCGTGCTTAAGTCAGGATCCCATCCAGTCAAGCTTTCCCGTTTTGCCGCGTTATTCCAAAAACTAAGTGATCCCATCACAGATACTCCCTTTAGTGCGACTCGGGATACTGGATTGTTTAAAAATGCCAAAGCCCCGGATAGCGCCATCAGCTTGTTGCCCTCTTCCATAACTTTTTGGAAGTCCGGTCCGTATTTGTCGGCAATGTCCTCAATAGCTTTTCGATATTTATCAGGACTGCTTTTTAGAAGTTCTTTGGTTTGCGACGTTTCGAATAATATTTGAGTAACTCGCTCAGAATCAATATTGGAATTTTTGGCAATTCCATCAATTTTTTTTCCGATCTCTGTATCTGAATCCAAGTTATTAGCTTTGGTAAATTCCTTTATTAATTCGTTCTTTACCACCTTTTGGGTTCTTTTTTCTACCGCCCGTTTTGCGGTTCGTTTAGCTTTAGCATCTATATTATCCATGCGTCGACTGGCTCTTTCCGAGGCTCCTACCATTCCATACATTGGCGTTTCGAATCTGCCTGTTTCGTTTGCATCCTGGTTTTCAATGGGTGTGGCAGGAAGTGCATCAGTAGGCCGTATTTGTTGACTTGGCGATTGAGGGGAAAGCACAGCAGGAGCGGCGGGGGGAGACACAGGAACAGGAACTGTCTGAAGGATACTGGCATCAGGGAATATAGATTCATCAAAATACACATATCCATCCGGAAGTTTTAATACTTGATTGGGCTTAATGAGATCAGGATTGTCCCCTATGGTGGCCTTATTGGCTTCGTATAATTGTTTCCAGATTAAGGGGGCTCCGTCCTTATTGATACAGCGAGGAGCGATTTTTGAGAGCAAATCTCCCGACTTTACTGTGTACGCTGTCTTCTCTTTTCCTATGGACTCAGTCAATTGACTGAAGAAATTATCAAGATTTTGGTTTAATTGTTTTCTTAGAGCGTCGATGTTACTAGCATCTACGGAATTAAGGAATTCCCGCATTTTCTCGTTATACTTTTTCTTCACGTCGTCCGGCGCTTTCAGTCCATCCATTTTTTCCTGAAACGTATCAACTTTCGCAATAAAAGCCTCGGACGCTTGTGTTTTATCGAGTCCCGGCTTTTGTTCCAGACTTTTCTCCAGTCTGGATTGCTCTTGGTCGATACTTGATCCTGCTTTTTCAGGCATGGTTAAAATTATAAATTATCAATTTCGTTTTCTATATCTTCCAGTTCTTTCGCTTCTTTGTTCACATGTCTTGTCTTCAGGTCAGAAACGAGATCTTTCCTGTTTTGCCTATCAAATTGCTCAAACTTTTTTAAAAACTCTCCCGAAGAATCATCAGAAAGATTGTTTTTCAAAATCGTAGCAATTGCCTGGGGCTCCGTTTCCAGGATTTTGATAAGCTGCTGCACCTGTTCCGGCGTCATCCCCTCGACCAGAGCTGTTAAAAAAGCTCTTTTTTGTGCGGAAAGAAACAGTGAGCGAGAAATCAATTTTTTGGCTTTTGTTTTTAGATCCATTTTTTTATATAAAATCCTCCCATTCTACCATGAAACAAAGTAAAAATCAAATCCTAGTTCATTACAGCGTCTCCCCACGTATCAGTTGCAAAAAAATAGTTCTCGAGCTTTTCACTATCATTTTTTCGATGTTGACCAATTGTGGTAAAATTACCATGTTTAACCTATTTAAGATGTATAAGAAGAAACAAAACTATTTCAAAGGAAAGAACGATAAGATTGTCCTCAAGAAGCTTATCAAGGCTTTTACTTTAAAATTATCGGACAAAGATGCTTGTTATTTTGCAGATATTCCCAGGCATGAACTGGAGAATTACGAACGCAAAAACCCGGATTTTAAAAAGAAAAAACAGCATTTTAAAAAGGCGAATGAACGACTACCGCAGTGTGTGTCACACATTAAGGAAGCGTTAGTGAGAAACGAAAAGATAACGAGATTCGCATACTTTGGAAAAATACTTGATGTTGATTCTCTTGCAGAAACAATTGCCACTCTATTAGGAGATGTAAAACTTGCCAAAACGAACGAAGAAAGGAATGAGGCACTGGAGAATGCTAGAAATTATGAGGAGGATCTTCGATTTGCGCTGAGCCTGGAGAATAAGGAGTTGATGGTATTGCACATCTGCGGAGAGTCTTATAAATCTTTTGCTTTAGAACTTGCGAAACAATTGGAGCAGGAATTTTCCGTTACGACTGCCGCCGGGAAATGTCTTGTCCAACTAGCAGCTACTTCTTTTGTACGGTACCTTCAGTCTAGCTATGATTTTCAGGCTCATTCAAATTATGGAGATCGTGAGCAAAGGGAAAGAAACGGTTATCTAATGGTTGTAAGCAAGGAAGCGAATAATGCACTTCGGCAGTTCAATACTGCAATTACTGCACTCAGAAATCTCAATGCGCAGCCAATAAAATTTAACATTTTGACTCAAAACCTTAATGTTGGGCAGAATCAGCAATTTAATCAAACAAATGAAATCACAGAGTCCAAATGATTTCAAAATAGAAGATTTTGAAGCCTTCTCGGGCGGGGAAGCGGGAAACGCCTGTGTGTTAACCGATGAGTGTCAGAAGATAGATATTATAGAACTGCTTAGAAAGGCGAAACTTGAGTTTAAAAAGGCTCTAATTCAGTCTCAGTTGCAGCTTGAGGGTATACAAGCCAACCTTACAACAACTAAAACCGGATTTGGTGGGGACAGGCTTTGGTTTAAATGCCCTATTTGTTCTCGAAAAGTTGGAGTGTTCTACCGCCATCCTCTCAGTAATATTGTGGGATGTTGGAAGTGTTTGAATCTTGAGTATCGGAGTAGGGTAAAAAGGGGGACGATTGAAGACTCAGTTCTGAAAACACATTGATATACTTGAATTGTGTTCGGCCTCCACTTTTTCCATAAGAAGCGGAAAGCTTGTTTCTAAAATGTTACAAGTCTAACTTGTCGCACGCTTCCTTAATCTCATCTGCTGTAATTCCCAAATATCGTTGAGTCACCGCCAGGCTGGAATGATTGAGTTTATGATGAATGATCTCTAGTGGCACTAACTTTTTCCTAGCCTGATACCCCCACGTCTTCCGGAGCGTGTGCCCCCCGAAGTTCCCACCCAACCCCACTCCGGTGCACCAGCTCCGGATCATTTTCCAAGCCTGCTTCCGACCTATGCAAATACTTCCAATAGGAGTTTTTTTTGTATGAAAAAATACGTAATTTTCAGGATTATTAAGAATTCCCTGATAAGTTTCCCGGTACAGCATTAGCGTTTCTTTGACACCCTGAGTAATAGTAATTCTATTCGATTTCCCAGTTTTTGATTCTTTTGTATCGAAAAACTCTCGGGTAATTCCTTTTTTACAGCGCTAGAGAATTTCAGATTGACATAAAACTTAA
>CAYVJW010000085.1:0-7070 GCA_964451885.1 uncultured Candidatus Peribacteria bacterium
GGCTTGCAAGTACATGTTATTTATTGTATACTGCGAGTTTTTCGGTTAATAAATGTGATATCAGAGTGATGGGATTTAAATTATTTGCTAATTAAACAGATTTGAAAAAATTGACTTCGTGGTAACATAGATATATAATGTAACTACGATTATGACAAACAAAGAAAAATTGATCACGAAATTCAAAACGAATCCTGCTTCTTTAAAATATTCTCAAGTTGAAAAAATTCTTCTATGGCTTGATTTTGAAAAAAAGCAAGGAGCAGGTAGTCACGTAAAATTCCTTCACAAACAATCTTCAATCATTTTAATTTTTGCGATTCATAACAAAGACTGTATTCCCGCTTATAAAGAAGATGCCCTCAAGGCACTTATAAATAATAATCTTATCTAACTCATGAAAACTGTTTATAGCATTACCGTTAAAAACAAACGACACCAGTACTCCATCAAGGATTTGAAAAATGGACTTATTTATGTTGACTGCCCTGATGCAGGGATCAGTCAACGCTTTGCTAAGGAAGATCTGGCTGAACTTTTGATTGATTTACCGACTTGGATATTAGATTATCAAGCACATCTTTCTACAAAAAAAGAAACCGTTGTTCGTTTTCGATTAAAAGTAGAGGAAAAAGTTCTGCTTGAAAAAAAGGCGCACAAAGAAGGGTATTCTAATCTTTCAAAATTCATTAGAGATCAAATTCTTCCTGCTTAAAGCATTTGTGCAAGTCATCTTCCTGCAAAAAACAAAACTTCAGTCACCCGTGGGCGGGTGACTGGCACAGAAAAAATAAATTCTTTATTTTCTTATCCAAAAAATTCTTGTTTTATGTCGAATAACTTATAATTAACATATGCAAGAAATATTCTCGAGAACAAGCTTTCCCATATCTCCCGGAGGTAATATTTATCATTGGCAAGAAGTTGATACTGAATTTCAAGTACCTAGTAATGGGAAGTATGTTATCGGTATCACCGCCTCAGCTAAAAATGCTAAACAAAATAATTCCACAGACGATGATGACTTACGATTAATATTGAATGGTCATGAATTCGGAAAATTCGAATTACATGATGAAAAAATATCATGGAAAGGATTTGGAACAGCTTCTTCTTGGGATGGAGCAAGTTTAAAAGGCAGTACGAAGATTATTTATTTTTTCGTTGAGCTAAATAAAGGCCAGCACAAGTTACAATTTTATGCTGATGAAACCCCTATATTGAAAAAAATTAAAGTCTGGCAATTGAAAGAAGGAGAACTATTTGATCTGAATGATATACAACCAAAGGAAAGTATTGATATTGATGAAAAAGGTATTCCCTGGTTGGGCTTTGTATTTTTAGGAGTAAAACCAAAGGACTTCAAAATATCAGCTACCTGCAAAACTGCCACTAAAGATAACAGTGATGGGAACAATGTGAAAGTGGTTGCCAATGGAAGAATTCTTAAAAATGAGCAAGCTCCAACTTCACGCAAGTATAAAAACTTCTATTTTTCTGGAGATTTAGACAAAGGAGATAAGAAAAATTTGGAATTAAGTCCAAATAAATTTTTAAATGTAGAAAATTCTGTAGAGCTTTGGTATGACCAATCACCCAAAATAGGGATTTCGTTCAAACTGTTTGAAAAAGATAATGAATATTTAGAGGCGCTGGAAGAATTTGATGACAAAAAAGACAGCATTAGAAATAAGTTGAGGTTTGTCGCTTGGCTATCTAAAACGCTCAAGCCACATCTAGATAATACCAGGCTTTTTCTGCTTCATTCCTTGAATGATAATCCTACTGACTTGGAATTTGATGAAGGAAGTTCATTGGTTAAGAAAATTAAAGCAGACCATTTTGCTTACAACAAAATCAAGGAGATGATAAAAGAAAGGATTAAGCAGGGAGAGACAAAGGGAAATATTGAAGTTGGAGCTAGAGTCGCTTTTGGAACAGGTGATTTGTTCGCTTCTATACATGGAATAAAAAAAATAGATTTTGTTGCCAAGAAAATTTCAAACGAGAAGTTTGAAGTTGAAATGATATTGTTCGATATTTACGACTTTGAGTATAAAAGCTACTTGGATGCCTATACTGATAATGGGACTTATAAATTTAAGACTGTAGCGGAAAACCTTATTTTTACATATCTAAACAATCTAGCTGATAAAGGAGAATATTATGGCACTGTAAAGAATTTTAATATTAGAGTTAAAATCAATGATTTTATAAAAAGTAAATGAAAAAAAATATTTATCGAATTACCTACATTGTTCTTGCTCTTCTTTTTTATTATGTGTTTTTAGTTAGCTCTTTTAATTTTGAAATAGTAGATTATCCGGAAAGTTCATTTGCTGAACTTTCAATGGCTTCCCTTGTTCCCGGATTGATGTTTTTTATTGCCATTCTCTTTACCCCTTTTATTATTGGATGGGGAGTTTTTTTATTTTTCAAATATCCAAAACAAAAAAGAGGTGATTTTTGGCATTATTGCTTGATTTATCCTGGATTCGCGATTTTCGTTATGATATTTTTATTTTTGATTTTCAATTTTTTGACTTTTTAAATTCCCCCCCTAAACTCAAATCAGCCAAACGGTCACTGAGTATTAATTCCTTTCTGCCGCAAAAATGAACGAAAATGGCTTAGACAAGCCAAGTAATGACCTATTCTCAAGGGCGCTGCGCCTTGTAAACAGCAGGTCATCGGTTCGAATCCGATAGGTGGCTCCATCGTCAGGAATAGTTCCATACTTCCGGCTTTTCCTGTAAAGCTGAGTTTTTTCGATTTGCCGCAATCTATCTTATTCAAAACCTTCAACAGACAACACAAAAAGGAGAATACGAGCGCATAATGCAGGACATATCATCCTAAATTTCAAAATAAATCACTGCCTTTACTGAGAAGACCAACTTTCTGATCCATAAAATAAACTTCATCATCTTTGTATGTATCAGTTCTATATTAGGAAAAATCTATACCATTAAAAATACCTATTATTTTTTAGAAGTTTAATAATGGAATCTGCTGTTTCTCTAACTTCATCTATAACTAAAACTTTTCCCATATCTTCTAAAAAACTTTTTTGATAAAGACTCGATGCTTTGGCAATGATTCTGACATTTGGTGCAACTGCCCTTATCGATTGAACAATTCTTATCATTTTTTCTTCGTGGGGAACGGCAACAAGAACGGCTTTTGCTTCTTCAACATTTGCTTTTTCAAGTATTTTTTTCTTAGCAGAGTTCCCTAAAATTATATTAACATTTCTCTTTTTGTTCTTACCTCGATCAACTAATAAATTATCTCGCTCAATAACAACATAAGGGATATTTAGTTTTTGTATGTGTTTTACTACTATTTGTCCTAATGCCCCATATCCGCAAATAATTGTGTGATTTTTTAACTTTAATTCTTTTGCCAGTTCTATTGCCTCGTCCTCATCATCACCAATAAACCATCCGGAAATAATCGACAATTTATTAAAAACAAAGGGGGTTAAGATCATAGAGCATACAATCGAAACGATAATCATTTGTCCTAAAATTTCATCAACAAAAAGATTGTTGATTTTTGCTAATTCAAAAACAACAAATGAAAATTCTCCAACTTGAGCTAAAACAATAGCTGTTTTCAGAGAGGTAGGCTTTCTGTATCCGGCCCTCATTATACAATAAATAACACATGCTTTTATAAGTATTACTGCAATTAATATAAGCAAAATAGTACCAATATGGTCAGGGATAAAAGTAATATCCAATTGCATTCCAACCGTTATAAAAAACACGCCCAAAAGCAAATCTCTGAATGGAATTAAGTCTGCCTCAATTTGATGTTTGTATTGTGTTCCAGCAATAATCAATCCAGCAATAAAAGCACCTAACGAATAAGAAAAACCGAAAACATGGGCGAGCTGAGCTGAGCCAATAACTATAAACAAAATAGAGGCTATAAAAATTTCATCGGATTTTGAATTTGCAATGAAATTAAAAAATGGCTTGGCTAAATACCGACCTCCCAACAAGAAGATCAACATTACATGGATGGCATTGAATGAAATATTGAGGAAAAGTTCTCCTCCCCCCTCTTGCGTATTTGCTAGAATAGGAATTAACAACAAAATGGGAATAACTGCCATATCTTGAAAAAGCAATACTCCTAGGGCATTTTTCCCATAGGTTTTGTGAAGTGTTTTACTTTCGTTTAATAACTTCAGAACAATTGCTGTTGAAGAAAGGGCTAATCCCAAGCTAATAATGAGAGAGGTATTTGTTCCATTATCAAACACATACCGACTAATTCCATAAAAAATAATTGAAGTAAAAAGAACTTGTGCTCCCCCATAGACAAAAACCTCTTTTTTTATCGACTTTAGTTTCTCAATAGAAACTTCTACCCCAATAGTGAACATCAAAAAAGCGATTCCAAATTCAGCAATTACATCTAACAAATTGCCTTTAGCATGTTGCAGATCAAAAACAAAGGCAACAATTGCTCCTGTAATTATATATCCAATAATCGCTTCAATATTTATTTTTTTGAGAAGCGTATTGAAAAGTAGTGAAATCCCTGCCGTTAATAGAATAAGTGTGATTATGCTATCCATGTGATTTTAGAGGTTTTATATCCACATTGACTTCTGGGTAAGAGCTTTTAAATTAGACTCTTTAGTAAAAATTTTAAAAAATTGTTATGTTTTATTTTATGCTAACAAAGGATTAATAATTAAAAAAGGCAAAAAATTATAAACATGGAACATTTTTTCTTCTATAGCGAATATGGTTGTACGAGTTTTTTGCACAATCTTTGGAGTCCCGATTGGAGAATCTTGATCACTCTTTTAGCGGATCTTCCGTTTTTTAGGTACCTCAAGAAATTGCCAAAGGCTATTCTACAAAAGAGCTAATCGCTCGCTCTTTAGCTTTTTTCTTGTGTCTACACGAATCCTTCGCCTTGGGAGAACTTTCGGCAGTGAAATATCTAGTTTCCGAATCAATTCTTCCACCGGATCGTTGGCCTCCGGAATTTGGTGGATCACCTGATTTTCAATCTTCACTTCCACGGTACACAACGTTCTTAACCTCTTGATCCCTTCCTCTGGTGTAAGGCCAATATCATTCCAAGCTTCTTTCAAGCTCTGCAGAATTATGTACGCCAACATAACCACAAACACATGACCTCGTGTGGTTTCATCGCAGACCGTATACACAGGACGAAGCTCCAACTGAACCGTCTTTGAACTTCTAAAGGCATTTTCCACCCAAATCAAATCCTTGTACCGATCATGTATAACTTTTGCCTCACTCTCTTCCTGAGTCAGGTTTGTTTTTACACAGTAGCATCCATCAAGTTTTCCTGCTTCTTCTTTCGCATCTTCATCTATCTCTATTTTTAACTCTCGTTCCTCGATAGAAGCCGTTAGCCAACCATTTGCCTTAAGGACTCCTATCCTTTCGTTAACCTTTCTCAAGGCCACCTCTTCCTTGGCTTTTGGGTGATCTTTTAAATATTGAGCTTGTTTTTTAATGAGCTCATTCAGGCTTATTTCTTTCTCATCCCGAGTGCTTTTCATATCTGCTTCTCTGGCCGGATTTTTCCTCAAAATATATCGACAATCTTCGTGCGTTACTTCACAGATTTCTTTGTCAAACAGGCTTAGTTGAAATATGTTATCCTTTATGAATTTTTCTATCTGAGGTTTTGTGATGGTGGTGATATAACGAAAATTCTTCTCCTCTAAATCTTTTATCTGCTGACTTTTTATCATCCCTTTGTCCCCGATAAAAGTGACTTCTTTACAACCAAAATCTTCTGCCACCTTCTTTATCTGTGAAGCAAATGTTTTTGTATCACCCGTGTTTCCCGTAAAAACTTCTGTGGCAACGGGAATTCCTCTTTCGTCACACAGGAGACCAATTACTATTTGCCGTTTCCCTTTTTTTCCATCTCGATTATACCCGTAATTTCCGAGCTCATTTTCTTGGCCTTCCAAATAAGAGCTTGTTACGTCATAGAGAAAGAAATTAACAACTCCTTCTCCGTGTCGATGCTTAAAAAGTTTCTTCTCTATCTCTCTTTGGTTTTTGGTCAGCCAGGCAAGATTGGTGTACAAATCGTCTTCCGAAAATCCCTTTGAAAAATGCAAAAATTCATCAGAAGCCTCATCTCTTGCCATGCGGACAACGGAAAGTCTTGACCCCTGATCGATAACTCGGGCTATCACCTGCCAAAGAGCTAGTTTTCCTGATTCACTCGTTCCCAAGACTTCCTCTATTCCCAATTTTCTTGCCTGTTGATATATCACCCAAGTAGCCCCCATGCTCATTCCCTGTCGAGTGGTAACAACCTCTTTGAGGTTCCGAATATCGCTCAAGTTGGCCTTGTTTTTCAGGGCTAGTTCCAATGCCTTGATTTCCTCAATGGAGCAATTACCCAAATTGGCGATAGTCCTTTTCTTAATCTTCCCATTTTCCCGATAAGATTCTCTCAATATCGCTTTGGGATATTTTTTGTTTTTATCGGACTTGTTCCACTGAATGTACATGTGTACATAATATTAACCGAACAAGGTTTGTCAAAAGAAAATCAGTGAAATAGGCATAGGTACGGTGTTTTACAAAAAAAGCACGTCAGGATATCCCCAGACTAGCTATTCATGATTTGAACGTTGGAAGATCCGTTTTAGGCTGGAGTACTGTAATCAAAGGCATTATGAAAATTGGATTTCCAGAACATATTCATAAACAAGCACAAAGATTCAAAAAGAAACAAATACTTAGGAAGCTATAAAAAACAACCTCCTAAATCAATCGATTTTCCCCCTTTGTGGAGAGATTTTATAATTCCAATCACCATGAAACATGTATTTAAATATATTTACATTTTCTAATTCTTCGTCAGAAACTTTAATTCCTTTTTCATAAAAATTTTCATCAACTTTTGCTTTAATTTTTAGTCCCGTTTTTGTTTTTGTATTAGCAATGAGATTTACAACTGTAGCTCTATCAACGAGAGGTTTTCCCCTCCAATTTAAGGATGTTCCAAAAGATGGACATGCTTATTTTTTAAAGGCGATCTTGATCACC
>CAYVJW010000086.1:0-6986 GCA_964451885.1 uncultured Candidatus Peribacteria bacterium
ATATAATGCAAATCTGAGCGAACTTGAACATGTTATTTTATCTCTCACCCTAAGTCCCTTACTTTCCTGACCATGTTTTTTTCTAAGCAAAAATTCTTATCTCAACACATTAAGCGGATATCTTCCTTTTATATAATTCTCATAATACCTGGCGCCGTAACGACTTTTTTTGAATTCTTTCCATATGTGGATCGGGATATTGACATGGATGTTTTCTTTTCCTGATATGTTTACGATCAGAAAGGTGTAATTTAAGTCACCCGTAGGCGGGTGACTTTCACTACTAAATGTGTAGTATTCAGCACTCCCGATATGGCGATTCCTTTTGAAAAAATCAATAGAATCTTTTTTATAATTTAAACCTCCTCTGACAGATTGAATCGCTTCTTTTTTTGAGTTGTACAGAATTTGAAAATCTTGCATGACTTTTGGCGCACTGGCCTTAAATCCTTTTTGTTCCATAGGATGGGAGGCGGCAATTTGCTGGACTGTTTTTGAGGTACCCATGGTTTTTCCCCTATATACCGTATATCTTTCGGCATTTTGTTCTTTCATTACCAGTACCCGGAATATAATTTCAGCGGCTTCTTCTCTTTTTAGGGCTCGCCTGGGTTTGAAGGTAACTCCCGCGTCAAAAAGATTTTTCCTTCTGAGCGTGTTCGAATAAACGCTGTACCATTTGTTGCGTTTTATTTCCCGGTATTGTTCCCTTTCACTGGTCGTTAACTCTACATCAAAGGCGAGGAGTATTACTTTTGCGGCTTCTGCCCTGTTTATTTCCCATAAAGGCTTAAAACCTCCTCCAAAATACCCGTGTACCCATCCCCTCTCCTTTGCGTAACAAACATAAGGGGCGAACCACTGGGTTTTTACATCAATAAAACAGGAATTATAACGAGACATGGGAGGATTTATGCCGTGAGCGGCAACTAGTATTTTTATTAGCTCTGCACGAGAGACTTTTTTATCCGGAAGAAAGCTTCCATCAGGGTATCCACTGATAATGCCTTTTGTGCTCAGATAGTTGACGGCCGTCCAGTTTTCTTTATCCCTGTCGACATCATAAAATTCTTTATAGGGTTTTAGTGTGGCGGTTTCTTGTATCTCTCCCACTGTCTTTTTTAAAACAATTTCTTGTTCTGCATTATCTTCTGTAACTTTTGACAAACTTTTACTTTGAAATTCCCGCAATGAATTTTCCATGTAGAGGGACATATCTGTTCGATACGAGGAATGCGTCAATAAAAACGCCAATAAAAAAAATACTGCTCCCGCAATGATATATTTTCTCAACTTGTATATTTTATTTAATAATTCGTACATCATTTAATTATACCATAATTACTTTATATTGCAAAAATTATTTGACAAAAAAAACAATGCTTTATATTTTCTAAGTACAGATGAACAAACTCCCTGAAAAAGACATTCCTTTAATCAACTTTCATGCAGAAGTAAGTAAAGAAACAATCCAGGAGCTGATGAATCTTTTTACTGATTTTGTGAAAGACAGAATCAGAAGAGTTGATATTCATATGTCGAGTCCCGGCGGAAATGTAAGAATAGGATTGGATTTTAATACCTTTCTCAAAAGCCTGCCAATAAACTTAAAAATACATAATGTCGGCAGTGTTGAGTCGATCGCGACGGCTATTTTTCTTGCCGGAGACCAACGATGCGCTGTACCCAATTCCCGTTTTCTTTTTCATGGAATAATGCGCATTTTTGATCCTCCAATCAGTTCTTTGACAGAAGAACAATTAAAACACCTCCCCATACTAAACAGACAAAATCGTGAGGACTGGGGATATATCATAACCAAAGAAACTAATATGACAAGGCTACAAGTACAAGAAGCGCTCAGCAAAGAAACATTTTTTACACCGGTAGAGGCAAAAGTAAGAGGAATTATTCACGGAATAAAAGATCCGGTCGTGGGTGATCGAACTATTATTCATAATATCTTTGACCCTAGGAAGAAAGAACAAGAAGCAGGGGAAAGACAGAACAAATGAAAGAAAAATGAGAGAATTAAATTCAAACATGCAGGCCACGTTAATAAATCAGGAAGCTTGAATGTTGGAGAAGGGTTCTTCACCTAGATCACTTTGGCGAGAAGCCAATAATGAAGCCGCAATAAGCCCTGCAATTAATATCGTTAGAATAATGGTTGTTTTTGAAGGCCGGAGTTTTTTCATTATTGTTTTCTTACAGGTGATATTAAAAAATAATTGTTCTCTCATCCCCCACCGCATACAGAAACTCCGGCTTCCCGGTTTCTTCCTTAATTCCCGTGCAAATCCTGTTTCTCCCTTTGATTCCTAATTCTACATCTGTCTTAGTTTCTTTTGCATGGGTAATAAGCCCGGTAAGAATGGACGTCACTTTTTCTTCCAGTATTTTATCGTTTGCTTTATTGATTTGAAGCTCTTTCAATTCCTCAGGATCTATTTCTATTGTCTCAGCTCTTTCAGCCAAGAGAATTCCTCTTTTTTCTTGCGGTAGCCTCCTTTCACTGAGAGTTAAAGTCCTTTTGGCCCTTCTAAGTTTTTCCTTTTTGAGTGCTTCCTCGAGAGCTTCCGGTTTTAAGGCCTCTTCTATGGCCTCGTCCATATCTTCCCTGAGCTTTATTAATTCTTCTCCGGTTAAATACAGAGCCCCCATGGAAGCTGTAATGGAATGATCAACCGGCTGCTCAAGAGGATTATTATCAAAATCCACGGTCAGACGAACAGAATGAGATTGAAAACTGTCTACTAAGGATTGTAAAACGGCATTTTTATCTTCCCCAAAGGCTATCGGGATCATTCCCTTAAACTCCTCCCCTCCCCATCTTCCTAGTATAGAACCTCTCTTGAGCCCTTCGGAAACCGTAGCGCGATTTCCCGTCGGAGTTTCTTCTAAGAAGCCGGTGGTTTCACTCAAAACTTTATCTCCCCCGTGGTAACCGAACTTTGTATTAACATCTTTAAACTTATCAAAATCTATAAGCACCATCCAGACCCCTTTCGGTATCAAATTTTCTTCCTCCGCCCCTTCTGCCAATCCTGTCTGGGACTCTACAAAAGTCCTTCTCCCGTCCCCTCTCGGCTTTCTTTCTGAGGTAAAATGCCTCGCGGTTTTTCCTTCCTCTATTGCTGCCTTAGTTTCCGGCATGCGCAACCATCCTGCATAATCCCGGATCATCTGAACGGTTAAATCTCTCCGGGGCAGCCCCGTAAGCCTGTCTTTTTGAGCTCCTTCGAGTTTTCTTTTTAACCGGTCAACACGTTCTTCCTGAGTGACGGTCTCCTGAACCATCGTTTCAGCCTGTATGCAAAAATCAACATATCGGTCAAATAGCTCTTTCAGTGTCTCTTTCTCGGAAGCACGTTCTTTTGATTCTTTTTCTGTCGAGATAGGAGGATTTATCCCTCCAAGCCCATGCTTCAAAACTTCCGCGACTTTTTCTTCGTAATGGTTTTGAAGCGCTTCAAGAATACCTTGCTTATCGAGTATCGCGGTAAATGCTTCTTGTAGGTGATGAAGTCCGTCTTCCGGGATTACGCCACGATGAAGAAAAATCAGAAACACTTGTTTTAGGTCTTCTATCAAATGGTATTTTACGGACGGGAAACAAAAAGAATATCTTGAGAGTTCTTTCTCCAGTTCCTCAAAAAAAGCAAAAATCTCTCCCTTGATAAAATGATCTCCTTTCTCGTTTTTTAGTTCTATGATGTCACTCCAATTGGCAACAATCTTTCCCCAGATATCCCGTAATTGGTTTTCGGGGGATAAACAACGTCCTTCCAGCTCGGGAATTAATCCCAAAAGCTTTTCTTTAAAACTTTGCCATTCAGCGCCTACTTCCGTTTTGGTGGCCATTTTTATTAGATTTTTTTTTAAATTCTTTCTCTTGAGTCTTACTCCCCAAAAACATCCTCCATCAGCCCTCCCACAGCCCTCTGTTTTGCAAGATTCTGCACTTCGGGGGAGGCGGCTTTGCTTCTAGCATGATCCAACAAAGGATACATATATTCTTCCGTTTCCGTTTCACTCTTCGTGGCGACTCTTGTGCAAAATGTTTCTACTGTTTCCATTATCGTGTGCCGCTTTTCCGGAGCAGTATGAAACGCGTGGGTGATTTCTTCGTGCATTAAAATGTGCAAGGCATCCAGCACGTCCGGAATAACCTTCATTTCAAGCATCTGGGGGTCTTCCAGATCTTCCCGCCGGACATGGATTCCGAGAGTTGTTAAAAATTCAACTTCTTTTTGTAATTTTGTTCTTCGCAGTTCTTTAACAAATTCATCATTGGATGCGAGTGTATTCGGCAAATCACGCAATGAGCTAAATAAATCCCATAAAAACTGAAGGGATGCTTCCATTTTTCGCGTGCGGCACAAATCTTCTTTCAGTTCCAAATGGTCTGAAAATGCTTCTGAAGCAATGACGGGGTTTTGATGATCCTCGCTCATTTTTGAATACAAATTATACTCATGATTTTTTTATATTCATAAGTATAGCCAGTTTTATTGAAAGTAAATGGCTTTTTGCTTGCTTGAATTGCTGTATTATATTATTTTGACTTTTAATTAATTATTAACAAGTAACTTCTACCAGAGTAATATCATCCTGTTGCTTTTGAGTTGTTTCGCGAAAGGCTTCTAATGTTTTTATTACAACCTTCAAATCCTGATCATCTTTGAGCATTTGCGTCAATAACATTATTAGATTTTCTTCCCCAAACATCTCCCTGTTCTGGTTTTCGACTTCCACAATGCCGTCAGAGCCTATGAAAATGCGATCTTCTCTCTCCACTGCTATTTTTCTAACTGTGTATTTCTGATCAGGAATAATTCCATGGGAAAGTGATTCGGACAGAATTTTTTGAAACAATTCTCCATTTCTAAAGAGCAGAACACTAGGAAGAGCACAATTCAATATTTTCATTTCATTCCGAGGGGGATTTATTTCCATACTGCAAGCCGCCATGAAAACATCGGCTGGAGTTCTTTCATTAAGTTTGAGATTTATTTCGGCCATTATATCTCCTATGGACAATCCTTTTTTAGTCATACCATAAAAAATATATGAAACAAGCCCGCTACTAATAGCTGACTTCAATCCATGACCGGTAAAATCCCCTACCATGACATGCTGAGTTCCGTCAGGCCTAAAGGCAGAAAACAACAGATCTCCAGAGGTTTTTTCTACAGGGATCTCAAGAAAGCGGAGATTTCTGGCATCAAAGTCTTCCGATTCCCGCATTTTTAGGATGATTCCCTCTAGCATTTCCCGTTCTTGACTTGCCTCATTCAATCTCCTTCTGAGAGCTTCAACCTCGTTTTGCAATCTTAAATTTTTGACCGTCCCGGGTTCTGGAATGTTTTTTTCGCCAGGTGCGTTTTCTCTAACTTTTTCTTCTATAGAATTGGACATAATAATAATCTCATAAAATACATGCAGAACGCTTGTACAAAATAGGAAGCTAAAGTCAAAAAATTTTTATTGACAGAGTAGTTTATAAAGTTGGAGATAGTACAGTATTAAAGCCAACTGAAAAAGTGTGGGAGGAGGGGGATATACCCCTCCCTCCACAGATGACTCACTTCGAGTCGAGGAAGGCCGCGATATCATTCACAGCCGCTGCAACCGCCGTCGCCACAACCAACACTGGATTTGAAAATGGGACTGCTGTCACTACCACCACCTAAACCGCTGTCGGAGCCGCCGTCACCGAGCACGCCGTCATCGCCGTCGTCATCCAGGATTTTAGAAGTGCTGCGATCGGGGGTCTTTTTCTTCTTGTTCTTGGGGTTCCGCGAGTCATTGGGATCGTAGGCCATGTTTAACTCCTTTTAGCTTTTTGACGCGTTAAAAGGAAAATATCCCGTTAGCGCCAGATCACGGGATAGATATTGCCTATTAGAGACTGTTCATAATCTCCAAATTCACCAATTTTTGATTCTTTTTGCTTTCAGCTTCGTGTTCGTCACTTCCTTAGGGCTAGCGACAAAATAACTTGAACAATTTCATCACAGCTTCACATCATCTAAATTTCTAAAAACTTTCACAATATTACAATATTCCTCAATTTTTTATAAATCTATATAATGCAAATCTGAGCGAACTTGAACATGTTATTTTATCTCTCACCCTTAGTCTAAAAGCTACACTCCTCACGCCTCGCTGAGATCAATAATATCTCAAAACTTGGCAAATCCGGAGATCATGAACAGTCTCTTATTTTGAAGTTCGAAGCTTGAATATAAATTATAATTCGCTTTCGGAAAGTATCTTCAAAAAAAATAATAAGCAAAATTTATCCCGCGATATTCCTCACTCGAAATGAAAAAGATCTAAATGCTTGGATCAAGAGGGTATTTTTAGTTCCCAAAGAACCTGATAATCACAAAGCCAGGGGCTTATATTTTAATTTATTAAAGTTGTCAAGGATTTTTTCTACTTTCTCGGCAACAACTTCCTAATTTCCTCACTTATCTGCGGATGGCGCAAGGATCTAAAGACACACTCTTGAACTCCCCCTTTTTGTGTGATGACATTGGGTTTTTTCTTATGGTAAGCCAATCTCCAAAATGCACCTTGAAGTGTTTCGAATATTTGGCACTGATAAAAATCACACTGGCAATACCATTCCGGTTTTTCTTCATCCCTTTTTTCCATATTATTCTAGTAGTAAGTATTAATAAGATTTTTAGTATTTTTTTTATGTTGTTTTTCTTTGTTTGTCAAATTCGGTATTGACAAAATTTAATAATTCTGTATAAGATTCATAGTTCTGTAAACTAAATCTCACTATTAAGTGATGTACAAGTTTTCGACCTTTCAGTGAGTTGATCTTTAAAAATTCGGTTTGTATAAGTGGCTGGCGATATGCTTTTTAGAAGAAGGTATTTCGCCAGTCGCTTGAACTGGTAAATTTTGTCTTATCGTAACTATTCAGCACAAAAAAAAGTCCGAAAAAACTTGACAGGTATTTTGGG
>CAYVJW010000087.1:0-6944 GCA_964451885.1 uncultured Candidatus Peribacteria bacterium
TTTTTATCCTCTTATTTATAACATCAGCGCTGTAAAAAAGGAATTACCCAAAATAGTCTCCGGAAAACGTTAGTAACGCTTCCCGGAGATTTGTTAGCCCAACAGAATGGCTCCAACTTTTTCAATTCACTCGGGCAACCAGATATTTCCAAAAACTCATGAGTCAAAACCATAACAAAGCTTATCAAGTAGGCGAAAATCGGACTTAAAGTCAAAATCAAAAAAAGTGCATTTTTCTAAAAATGTTTTCAAAGAACTAAGTGTAAGCTTCGGAATTTTCCGTGTTTTTTTGAGGTAGAACTCACTCATGGAAGTGCTGGTTGCCAATCCATGAACGTGCCAGTTACCGATCCACGAACGTGCTAGTCACCCGCCCACGGGTGACTGCATTAATCCGGGAAAGGGGTAATATTCACTCCCACATTACTACCATCCTTATAATAAGCCGCACTGGAATATTGAAAATCCTCAGGATTAACCGCTAGCATCCAATGCTCCTGAAGCGGATTATTGTGGATATAATGAAACTTCACTTCAAATGTTTTCTCCGTAGGTGATGGATGTATTTCGTTTCATTTACTGCTTCATTTTATAATATGACTCAGCTTCTCTTTCTCGTACACGAAAAAAAATCTCATCAAACTTGGTAACTTATTTCCTGCCAAGCCCCTTAGTTCTTGGTAATGTCAGAAAGAATGAATATGGAATATACCCACATTCAAGCTTCTTTTTGTACAAAAAAATTGACCAAAATAGAACAAAAATTATACTCAGACTTAATGAAGTGGGGCTATAATGTTTTAACAAATAAAAAAGAGAAAACTTTAAAGTTTTTAAAAAAACCATATTCCTTACTTCCTTCATTTCTTCATTTTTTTCATTCCTTCATTCTTTCATTCCTCCTCTTCCCTGTCTTCACTCACGCCTTCTACGACGTAACCCCGGAAGACCCGCAACATCACATTTTTTCTCATCTACACGATGTAGGAACAATGAAAGCCTACCCTGACGGAAATTTCCATCCGGAAAAAATTGTCACCCGAGCAGAAGGATTAGCCATTGCTTTGCGGGCAGGTGGGATTACCCTCTCGGAAAATTTTTCCGGAGAAATATTTTTCGAAGACGTAGATCCCGCTATCTGGTATGCACCGTTTATTGACCGGGCTGTGGAGTTAGGATTTGTTTCTACAAAAAGTTATTATTTCCGCCCCCATCAGGCAATCACCAAAGCAGAATTTTTGGCCCTCCTGTTTCGAGCTACACTGGTGGATTTTAGCCCTTATTTTTCTCAGACCAGGAATTTGGCATTGGATATACCGGCAGACAGCTGGTTTGCCCCGCATTTTGCTTATGCCAAAAAGTATCAGATCGCCCATCTGCCTTCAGATGAATTTTACAGACCTCATAAATCGCTTTCTCGCCGTGAAGTGGCAATGATGACTTATCGTCAATTGCGTATTTTTTACGGGGACGGGATGACGAAGATTTTCGTTGAGCTGCAGGCGCAGATTCAACAATTTATTGTATTATTGAAAGGAGGAAAACCGGATAAGGCGGAGTTTCGCCTTCAAAAGATTTTAAAGCTGAATGAACAGCTTACCCGGGAAAAAAATAATACGGATGCAGTAGCTGCACGTGCTATCTCCCGAGCGATGATGCATCTGTCGGAAAGCCTGAGGTTTTTTCGCCGGGGTCGTAACCTCTCAGGGCTTGAGAATCTTTACTTGGCAGCAAAACAAGCCGACCGTGCCGCAAAAAAATCAGAAACATTCGTACCGTTTGTAAATGAGCTTTCCAGATTGATTGATGAAACGATGGAAAATTTTATAAAATCCTAAATCTTGCATCTTGTTTTCCTTGACAAAGCCAAAAATCTTCATAAAATTTTCCGGCTGTTTAATATAAATATTAAGCCATTTTAAATTTTAATTTTTATGAAGTTCAAAGTAGGGGATTCGGTAATCGTAATTTCGGGAAAGGACCGGGGGAAAAAAGGTACGCTTTCCCGAATTTCAAAGTCAAAAGACCGTGTAGTGATCGAAGGGATAAACCGCAGTGTAAAACATGTAAAAGGGCGAGATGGGAATCCCGGAGAGCGGGTTGAATTTTTTGCTACCATTCATATTTCAAACATTGCCATTATTGATTCCGAAAGTAAAAAACCTTCACGAATTGGATATTCGGTTGATTCGGCGGGAAAGAAAATAAGAATTTCTAAAAAATCAGGAAAGGAAGTAGTATCGCCCGCTTTAAAGGGTAAAAAAACAATAAAAGCATAATATGAAATCTCAATTATATGAACGTTTTCGAAAAGAGACCATGTCCCGGTTACAAAAAGAATTGGGGTTGAAAAATATAATGCAAGTGCCGAAGATTGAGAAGATTTGTGTAAATGTCGGGATGGGATCTTATTTACAAAGAACAGGAAAGAAAAATTTTGATTATGTTGAAAAAACGATTTCTTTTATCACAGGACAAAAGCCTGTATTAAGAAAAGCACGTATTGCAGTATCAAATTTTAAATTAAGGGAAGGGATGCCGGTAGGGCTTTCTGTGACATTGCGAAATGATGAGGCTTATAATTTTTTGGACAAGGTGATAAATGTAGCTATACCACGAGTGCGGGATTTTAGAGGTATTTCACGAAATATCTTTGATAAACACGCCAATTGTTCCATCGGTTTTACAGAACACACGGTGTTCCCGGAAGGAGAAATACAGGACGACCTAAGCCCTTCTTATGGAATGCAAATAACCATCGTAACAACGACTGAAAACAAAGATCACGCAAGAGCACTTCTCAAATCCTTTAACTTCCCATTTAAGAAATAATGACAAGGGACAGGTAACAAGGGATAAGTAGCAAGGAGATAATTAATTATTTAAACTCAAATCAAAATTCAAGCTTCTAAATTCTAAATTCTAAAAATGGCTCGAAAATCAATTACCGTTAAATCTCGAAAGTTTATGGAACGCTATCTGAGAGCAAAAAAAGATGGCCGAAAAATTAAATTTTCGACTCGTGCTTATAACAGATGCAGTCTTTGTGCTCGCCCGAACGGATACATGCGAGATTTCGGAATATGCCGGTGTTGCTTCCGAGAATTAGCAGAAGCAGCACAAATCCCCGGAGTACGAAAATCCTCATGGTAAATGAAAAATTCTAAGCTCTAAGTTCTAATAACTAAGTTCTATCATTATGACAGACCCAATCGCTGATCTTTTAACCCGGATTCGAAATGCGCAAATGGCAGGGAATGATTCCTTAGCTGTGCCATATTCTCGTGAGAAAGAAAAAATTGCGCAGGTGATGCAGAAAAATGATTTTTTGGAATCGGTGGAAAAAGAAGAAACCGAAAAAGTCCCAGCATTGAAGTTAACATTAACTGACAGGAAATTGACCCTTAAGCGTATTTCAAAGCCCGGACAGAGGATTTATATAAAATCAAAAGAGATTAGAAAAGTATTAAGCGGTTTCGGGATTTCTATTATTTCAACCCCCAAGGGAATAATAACAGGATATGAAGCGCGTTCTCTTAATGTAGGGGGCGAAGTACTATGTGAAATAAGCTAATGATTAATGAGTAATGAATAATGAGTAATAAAAAAAATTTAAAAACAAAAAACTAAAATAACTAACAACTAATAACTACTTAAGCCATGTCACGAATTGGAAATAAGCCGGTAATAATCCCACAAGGAGTAGAAGTTTCTATAGAAGAAAAAAAAATTTCTGTAAAAGGGCCTAAAGGTGAATTGTCACAAGCCTATGAGCCAGAGTATGTATCAATAAAAACAGAAGAAGGGAAACTGCAAGTCTTGAGGAATAACGATATAAAAGCCTCGCGTGCAAGGCATGGACTTTATCGAAGTTTAGCTCAAAATTTAATTGTAGGCGTTACAGACGGATTTTCTAAAACACTGGAAATAAAAGGAGTAGGATACCGGGCGGCATTAAAAGGAAAGATTCTTGAAATGCAATTAGGCTTTTCCCACCCGATAAGTTTCCAAATACCGGAAGAGATTGAAGTAATATTTGATGAAAAGAACCAAAATATTTTTACCATTTCAGGAATTAATAAACAACTCGTAGGGCAAGTGGCTGCAAATATTCGTGAATACAGAAAACCGGAACCGTACAAAGGCAAAGGAATTAAATACATCGATGAACAAATCGCCCGCAAAGCGGGAAAATCAGCCGCTAAGAAATAGAGCCCCAAAGGGGCAAGTCAAAAGTCTATAAAGTCGAAAGTTCTTAAAGTTTAAATAATAGGTCTGTAGACCGCGCTTTCTAAGCTCTAAATAATTTAAGTTCTAAATAATCATGAATTCAATAGACAAGGTACTTCAGAGAAAAGTGAGATCCAGAAAAACGCGGGCAAAAACGCGTATTGGAGGAAGGCCACGGTTATTGGTCTTCCGATCTCTCAGAGCTATTTATGCACAAATTATTGATGACGGGGCAGGAAAAGTAGTATGCGGAGTTTCGGATTTGAAAGCGAAAAAAAAAGGTATAGAAAGCGCAAAAGAAGTGGGTAAGGATATTGCGAAAAAAGCCAAAGCTAAAAAAATTAATAAAGTAGCTTTTGACAGAAACGGATATAAATATCATGGAAGATTAAAAGCTTTAGCGGAAGCCGCAAGAGAAGCAGGACTGGATTTTTAATTTTATTCTATTATTCAAACTTCTAACTTCTAAATAAATGACTGAAGAAAATACGGCAGTGGCGGAAAAGAATGAGAAAGCGGTTGCCGGCGAGAAAGAAAAAAAATCGCCTCAAAAGGATCACCGCCCTAACCGTGGCCAGAGGCGAGGTCAAGGCGGAAATAGGCAGCGTGAACCGAAAGAATACGAGGAAACTATTTTGCATATTGCACGAGTAACCCGTGTTGTAAAAGGAGGCCGGAGAATGCGTTTTCGTGTTTCTGTTATCATTGGGAATAAAAAAGGAAAAGTGGGTTTTGGAATTGGAAAAGCAACAGAAGTTTTAGTAGGAGTACAAAAAGCCGTTGCTATGGCCAAGAAGAGCTTGGTATCAGTGCCGATATTTGAAGATTCAATCCCGCATGAAGTGAAAGGAAATTATAAAGCCACAAAAGTACTTCTCTTTCCGGCCCCGGAAGGAACGGGAGTTATCGCCGGAGGGGCAGTCAGAAAAATCCTCGAACTTGCGGGTGTGAAAAACGTCCTCTCCAAGACACACGGTTCAAGAACTCCGATCAACATGGCTCACAGCACATTTGATGCCTTAGCCCAATTACAAAACAGAACACCCAAGAAAAAAGAAAAAGAAGTTGAAGAGGAAGCAGTGGAGGGAAAAGAAGAAAAAGCAAAAGAAGAAAAGCCTAAAAAAGAAGTGAAACCTGAGGAAGCAAAATCTGCGAAAAAAGTAGAAAAGAAAGTAGCTCCTAAGAAAGAGAAAGCAGGCGAGCGGGCAAGTAAACAAGCGGGAAAGAAATAATGATATTCAGAAAACGAGGTCGAGCTGCTCTCGACTTCTAAGCTCTAATAACTAAGCTCTAAAAACCATGAAACTACACGAACTGGCACCTAAAATCGCTAAAAAATCTCGTAAACGCGTAGGGCGGGGGAACGGCAGCGGACATGGAACCTATTGCGGACGGGGGTGCAATGGCCAAAATGCACGTAGCGGCGGCGGAGTAAGGCTTGGTTTTGAAGGAGGCCAGAGCGGGGTCTTGCAAAGGATGCCGAAAATGAGGGGATTTAAAAATCCAACGAGGATTGAAACAAGACCTTTAAGCTTGTCTTTTCTAGATAAAAACTTCGAAGACGGAGAAAAGGTGAATTTTGAAGTACTGCTCGAAAAGAATTTATTAGCAAATAAAGATGTGAGTGTGAAGATTTTAGGAAACGGAGAAATCACGAAAAAAGTAGAAATTGAAGGAATTCAAACATCCGCATCCGCGAAGAAGAAGATTGAGAAGGCGGGGGGAAAAGTCAATCAGGGGTCTTGAAAAATAATTTGATTATCTGGTCAAGTTATTGTATAATATGCTGATGCTTAAATTTTTCATCAGTATTGCTTTTGCCGTAGGAGTTGTATTTCCGGGTTCTATTGATGTAGAAGCATTAGATGAAAAGCCGTTAGTTTTAGAAGTTCCAAGGAAAGCAAATATTCCTGTTCAAATCCCGCTCAAAGACGAAGAAAAATATGCTACTTTTCGACAAAAAGCTGAAAGTTACTTATCCGGGGGAGAAACAAATGAATGTGCAAAATTTGTAAACCGCATGTTTTTGGTTCGATTCGGGAAGTTAATGTTTGGAAATGCCTGGGATTTACAATTGAACGAAGAAAATCGGAAATTTATAAAACTGCTTTGGCGTCTGAAGGAAACAGATTTTAACAGGGAAAATGATTTGAGATTATATAATTACCAAGACAGAGGAAATCATTTTCGCCAGTTGTATTCAATCATTGAAGTACAAAAACATCCCATCGGAGTTATCGGATTTATGTATCGATACTCATTTTATCGCGACCAAATTGTTGCGTTTGAAAATGTAATTCCTCAATCACATATTGCTTTTTTAGCGGGAAAAAAAAAGTTTTTCTTTGAAAATATATCGAACAGTCCGAAATATCTTGAAGAAGTGATAAATGAAAAATATGGAGAAATGCATGATTATGAGAAAGATTTCGTGTGGAAAAGAGTTCCGCTAAGAAAGATACTTGCTCCCGGAGAAAAGCATTATTATGATGATTACCTGATAGAAGAACAGTTCAAAAAAGTAAAAGCCGAAAGCCTGCTGGAAGTTTTTCTCCGAAAACACAGAAATAATCGCATTACTCCGTTGTTTCGCCCGGTTTCTTTTTCCCGGATTTCGGATGAACTGATTGAAGAAATAGAATTACAAAAAGGATACTAAATTTGGCCGAATAGCCAGAGCCCATTGCTGAGCTCCAGCCTTCTAAGAACCGGAC
>CAYVJW010000088.1:0-6807 GCA_964451885.1 uncultured Candidatus Peribacteria bacterium
AAGTCCGGTTCTTAGAAGGCTGGAGCTCAGCAATGGGCTCTGGCTATTCGGCCGTAGGTCTCAGTCACAAAATAACATCCAAAATTTCATCATATTTTCATGTCATATGAATATTTAAAAAAACTCAAAGTATGTCTAAATATACTCCGCCGCCAATAAATTCTAATGTATAAGGGATTTGGAAGAAAATAAAGTACGCATCTTCATCTCATATTCACGCCATATAAATTCCTAAAAAAGTCTCACAATATTACCCATTCGGTAAACTCAGGGTCTTCGACAATATTCCTCGATTTTTTATAAATTTATCTGACGCAAATCTGAGCGAATATACGTACTTTATTTTTTTCCAAAACCCTAATGCTCATAATTAAAGCAGAGGTGTATACACGAAAAAAAATCTTATCAAACTTGGCAACTTATTTCCTACCAAGCCCTAAATTAGGCGTGATGCCACCCTCGGTTTTTTACTTTTTCCCCAACGATCCCATCAAATCTCGTCGGTGTTCCTCTTCTTGTATCAAAATGTCTTCTAAAATACGACGGCTGCCATATTCTTGAAGTTCTTCGGCTTCTTTGATTAGATTTTTGTACATTGCAATGGCCTCATTTTCTCCGAGCAAATCTTGCTCTAATAGTGTTAGGGGATTATCGGATGTGTGTCTTTTATCCACTTCAACTGTTGGAGTTCCTCCAATGTCTGAAATTATATCCGATAGCATAACCGCATGTGCCATTTCTTCATTTGAATGAACAATAAGTTCCTTGGAAATAGCATCATATTCCGGCCCTGTTATAACAGCCGCGTGTTGAACATACTGGACTGCGGCCGCATACTCTGACGCGAGAGCTTTATTTAAGCCGATAATGAATTGATCTTTTGTCATGGTATAAAAATAAAAAATAAAAATTTATTGTATGCTTTTCCAAAGTCCGTGCAAATTACAATATGCTCGAACTTCAAAATCTGTAGCTTTAGAGCAGAATTTTGCTTCGGGCGCATTACCGGGTTTGAGATACTTTTTGCAGGTTTTTTCGCTAGCAATAATTTCAATCCATTCTATATAGTGATCATCATCCATCGGATGAGAAATCTCACCAACACGAACAATGATCCCGGTCTCGGATTTTTCAATAACCGGAATATGCTTTTCTGCGGCCCCGTCTTCCGTGTTTTCGGCCATAAGGTTCATTGGCTTTCCGCAACAGACTAATTCTCCACCCGCAGGATGGAGTACTTCAATAATATTGCCACATATTAAGCATTTGTAGACCTGATTTTGAGCAGTCATTGTATTTAGGAAACAAAAAAACTTTCAACTTACTTCAGAACATACTCATTTCGCATTATTTGTCAATCATAATTACTATTTACAGAACTAGGAAGTATTAACAATGTATAATTCCTAGCCTGAATTATTTTTTCCCACATTCCCTACACATCCGTTCCAATTTTTTTTCTATCTTCTTCAGCTCCGCCATCACCGGATCCGGGAGATTGGTCTGGTCTACTTCTTCGGTTACGACTTTTCTGCCGTGTTGCTTAATTATCCGACCGGGATTGCCTACCACTACGCAGTGTGACGGTACATCTTTCACCACTACGGCGCTGCCTCCTATCTGGGTATTGTTGCCAATATTTATCGGGCCGAAAAGTTTTGCGCCTGCTCCGATTAATACATTGTTTCCGAGAGTCGGATGTCTTTTTCCCCTTTTTAAACTCGTTCCGCCCAGGGTGACCTGGTGATAGAGCAATACGTTCTCCCCTATTTCCGCCGTTTCTCCGATCACTACCCCCATCCCGTGGTCAATGAAAAACCCTTTTTTTATAAAAGCTCCGGGATGGATTTCTATTCCGGTCAAAAAACGGCTGATCTGGGAAATAAGCCGCGGAACTAGGGGTATTCGAATCACATAAAGCACATGGGCTATCCTGTGAAAGAAAGCCGCCCAAAACCCCTGATACATCAGCACTTCTAAAAATCCAAATATCTTTCCCCTGAGCGCCGGATCCCCCCGAAATGCTGCTTGAAGATCCCAGGGAAACCAAAAAATCTGGAGGAGGCCTTGGGTGATTTGTTGAAAAAGAGTTCTGAATTTATGCATGGAAAATTTAAGCTTTGAGATTTTAAGAAAAAATCAAGAAAAGTAAAATACTCTATACTCTGCCGCCAATAAATTCTAACTGTATAATGCTTCATAGCTTTTGTTCAAACGACGTTCTATGAGATGATGGAGATAGGCTTGGGCGGTTGTGAATTTGTAGGTTTTAGTTATTAGTTGTTAGAAATGCCTAAAAGATTATGATGTAGTAGAGTTTCTTTATTTATTATTTTTTAATTTTTTTCCTATGGAAACATCTATTTTAGTCGCGAAAATCATTTCCCTAATCTATGTGTGTATGGGGCTTGGGTTTCTTTTTAATCCCACTTATTTCAAAAAATCACTGAACGGAATGCTGGATAATTCCGGTTTTATGATTTTTGGAGGGATTATGTCTTTGATGGTCGGGTTCTTATTGGTGAATTATCACAATGTATGGGTGATGGATTGGATGGTTGTGATTACCATTATTGGTTGGATTGCGCTCATTAAGGGGGTTACTATTTTTTTAATGCCGAAATTCCTTATAACTTTTGCGCGGAATATGTATAAAAATTTGCCGATGCGTGTATTCGGAACATGTACTATGTTTTTTGGGTTGATTATGGGATATTTTGGGTTTTTTACGTAGTAACATCGCACATCTCTGACAGAACGGACGAAGTTTGTAACAAATCTGGTTCGGCGCAAAACCATAAACAAAAGTTGATAAATACCCCTTATTTTCTGTGGAGTGATAAAAACGACAAATTAACTGCTAAGGGTGAGCGATAAAATAACATGTTCAAGTTCGCTCAGATTTAAATTATATAGATTTATAAAAAATTGAGGAATATTGTAATATTGTGAAAGTTTTTAGAAATTTAGATGATGTGAAGCTGTGATGAAATTGTTCAAGTTATTTTGTCGCTCCCCCTAACGTCCACAACATTTCTTATATTTCTTATCACTTCCACAAGGACATTTAGCGTTTCGGCTTACTTTGGCAATTCCGTGTGGCAATGGAGCAGGAGGCTGTGCTTTTGCTTTTCGAGCTTTTTCATGGATGATGTCATCGTCTGAAACCTCTGTTATTTTTATTAAAAAAGAAGGTGGGATTCTCCATTCTCCTCGATTTTCAGTTTGAATAGTACAGGTTTTTTGGTTGATGCGAATAATCCGACCAAAGATCTTTTCTCCATCATGATCGAAGTACACTTGATCATAGAGGTTGAATTTTGCCAATGATCTCAGGCGCTTAGCTCTGTGAATCAGATTTATGCGTTCTATGACTTTATGATTTAATATTCGAAGTTGTGATTCATCTAGTTGCTGAATCGAATCTTCCAGGTGTTGTGGTAATTGTATATTCATAATTGATAAAAAATTTTTCAGTAGAGATCTTTTGGTACAAGATGGCTTATTTTTACGTCTTTGATGAGCCAAGAATGAATAGAAGTTGCAGTAGTGGGTTCCTTTTGACAGCTCTGAATTACCCTGGGAAAAAGGGCAGTCAGTTCTTCATGATCCTCTTCATTATAAATGATCTGCTTAATTTCTTCGATTGCATATGAAGATTTATACTTTTTCAAAAAATTTAAAATTTGCTCCTCTGCCTTATCGTTCGAAATTTCTTTTTTTGCTTTCTCTGATTTTTCAGAATGGAAGATTTCTTCGCATTGCAGAGCGGTTAATCTTTTATTTTTCTCTTCACCTTTTCCTACCATTTCATCTCCCAACGCAATTCCAACCTTGATAGTAAGCAAAAAGTATTTCCAGCCATCTTAAATTACTCTTTGTTTTTGATTGGAAAAATGATTGAAATTGTTTTTTGAGGTTAAGCATGAAGGAATAATAAAATCAGAAAAAGAACAATCCAGAATGTTTTATGGAAACGATACTTTGAGTTTAGTTTTTATATGAATTTTCTTAGATTTCAAAATGAAATTTAAATTGTATTTAGGCCCACAAAATCTGAGATGGAATTGGAAGGATTATTTTTTCTTGCGCCCTTACTGCAAAATATGATATTCCTTACTTCGAAAAATTTAAAAAGAATGCTGATTTGATTTTGAAATAAATTTTTTAAATTTTGCGAACATTAATCGCAAGTATTTCATTTTACTAAAATTTCACTACGATTCTCGTAACCTATGAATATGAATTATCTTATTTAAAATGCCCCCTAAAAAATCCCCAAAGAAAAAACGAATTCCCAAACTTCAAAAACCCGAGGGAATGACCATTGAACTATGGCAAATAGCCCTTCGAGTACAAGACGGAGAGGAAAAGACGTTTGCAATAAAAAATGTTGGTGATCATCCCGTGTTTTCTGATTTTGAAGTACAAGATCTTGATGCGAAACAAAGCTACAAAGTAGCCATTCGCAGTAAAGACATTGGATTGAATTATTGTGCTTGTAATGACTTTTCAACCAATACTTTAGGAACATGCCAACATATCGAACATGTCCTTTTTAAACTCAAAAAGAAGCGAAGAAATGCAAAGATTTTTAAAGAAGGCTACACACCTCCCTACTCTTCCGTATTTTTAAAGTACGGAGAAGAACGAAAGGTAATGTTTCGTATCGGTTCAGTTAATGCGGATAAAATTCGAATAATCACTTCTGAATTTTTTGATGAAAAACTCCAAATTCGATTGGATGCCATCGATCACTTTGAAAAGTTTATAGAAGATATTACTAAACTCGATCCGGACTTTCGATGTTATCACGATGCACTGGACTACATTATCGAAGTTCGGGATACACAGAAACGAAAGCAACAACTGGATCAAAAATATAACCTAGAATTTGAGCCAACAGTTCTAGATGATTTATTAAAAGTAAAACTCTATCCCTATCAAAAAGAATGTGTACTTTTTGCGGCCAATGCTGGAAGATGTTTGATAGCCGATGACATGGGTCTGGGAAAAACTATTCAGTCGATTGGAATTTCCGAATTGCTCAAAAGAGAAATGGGCATTGAAAAAGTACTCATCATCTGTCCCACTTCCCTTAAGTACCAATGGAAATACGAAATCGAAAAATTTACCCATAATCCTGATATTACGGTTATAGAGGGACCGTGGCTTAAACGAAGAGAACAGTACAAAACCGCTGGGTTTTATTCAATTGTTTCGTATCATATGGCAGTTAACGACCAGGACGCCATAAAGAAGTTTGCGCCAGACTGTATTATTTTGGATGAAGCGCAGAAAATAAAAAATGTACAAACAAAGACTGCTCAACAGATCAAAAAGATTTTTTCTCCGTATGGCCTCATTCTCACGGGAACTCCCCTTGAGAACCGATTAGAAGAACTTCATTCTATTTTGGAATTTATTAATCCCTTCCGTCTTGGGCCATTATTTCGTTTTCTGGATACCCATCAAATAACCGATGATCACGGAAAAGTAACCGGATATAAAGATCTGCACAAAATCAAAGAAATGTTGACTCCCGTAATGATCAGAAGGACAAAAGATGATGTACTCAAGCAACTTCCCGAACGAACGGACAAAAACTTCTTTGTCCCTATGACGGATGAGCAAATGGAGGTTCATTCTGAATACCAAGATATGGTAGCACGATTGGTAAGTAAGTGGAGACGACAGAAATTTTTATCGGAAAAAGATCGGCAACGACTTTTGATCGGCCTCAATTGTATGCGGATGGTGAGTGACAGTACTTTTATTCTGGATCAGAAAACAAGATTTGATACAAAGATCAGTGAACTTTTTACGTTGCTGGACAGCACGTTGGTAAACAAAAATGAAAAAGTAGTGATATTCAGCCAGTGGGTACGCATGACTGGATTGGTGGCCGAAGAGCTGGAGAATCGGGGAATTAAATATGCGCATTTACATGGAGGCGTTCCCAGTAAAAAACGAGGTGAATTGATGACTACCTTTCGTGAAGATACGGATTGCCAGATTTTTCTTTCTACTGATGCAGGGGGGATAGGATTAAATCTGCAAACAGCATCTCTGGTCGTAAATCTGGACTGTCCGTGGAATCCGGCTGTTTTGGAACAACGTATTGCTCGGGTACATCGATTGGGGCAGGACAAGCCAGTTTTTGTCGCCAATTTTATTTCCAAAGGTTCGATTGAGGAAAGCATTATGCAGTTAGTGCAGTTCAAGAAGTCTGTATTTGCAGGAGTTTTGGATGATGGGGAAAATAATGTGTTTATGGGAGATAGCAAGTTCAAACAATTTATGAAAACAGTAGAGACTGTAGCGGATGCTACGGCTGAAGTAGAAGAGGAGGTAAAGAAAGAAGCTAGAAGTGCCGTTGAGGTTAAAATTCCAGTTGTAGAGGCAACAAAAGATGTTTCTGAAAAAGAAATCTCCGATCATCAAAAACAGCATAAAGCCGATATTCAGGATTTATTCAGTACAGGGATTCAGTTTTTGGAAAAACTAGGAACGACTATTTCCAAATCGGAATCACCAAAAGCAGTGTTATCTTCTTTTGTAGAGAAGGATAAAAAGACGGGAAAATCTTTTGTGAAGATTCCAGTGGATGATGAGATGATTGATCAAGCTGGAAAAGCTTTGGTTGGTTTTTTGGAGATATTGAAAAAATAATATCATAAGGGTAGAGTAGGGAGATAGCGCTTTGGCTCAAAGGCTGAGTTTCCCCCCCTCTCATCAAACCGTACGTGAGGCAATCTGTCCAAAGTTAGGGGGACGGCCTCTGATTTTCCCAGAATTCAGGAGGAG
>CAYVJW010000089.1:0-6779 GCA_964451885.1 uncultured Candidatus Peribacteria bacterium
AGTCCGGTTCTTAGAAGGCTGGAGCTCAGCAATGGGCTCTGGCTATTCGGCCAAAACCACCTACCAAACCACCTAATTCCTTGCCTTAGAAATGGGTAATGCTTGAGAAAGAATTAAGATTAAGATTAAGAATTAAGGAAATTTTGTTGTTTGTGCTTTTTGCCCTTAATTCTTCTTCTTAATCTTAATTCTTAATTCTAATTTTGCATCGCAAAATTTTGGTGGGTTGGGCGGGGCTCGAACCCGCGGCCAATAGCTTAAAAGGCTACTGCTCTACCAACTGAGCTACCAACCCGTCGTCAGAGATGACTCCATGTCTACGTCCCTCCTACCGTCGGGACTTCGCTTATTCCGTCATCTTCTCCTCTCGAATTTTCATCTTTAGGGATAAAAATTCGGATTTTAGAACAAGAAACTCCATGTCTACGTGTCCTTCTATGGTCGGACACTCCGCTTATTCCGTTTCTTCTTCCTCTCAAAAATCCATCTTTAGGGATTGAATTTCAATTTTTAAAACATCTTTCTTTTTCCCTTAATTGATAATTATAGTAGGTGGATTTTAAATAAAAAAGCTAAATGCGTCAATGGAATTGTTTTGACATTTGTTATTGTAAATATATAAAACTAAAAATCTGCATGTTCTGCAACAATAAAAATAAAAGAAGAAATTGCTCTTCTACATATCGGCTAAAAATACTGTTTTGGGGTACCTGGAAGTGTTTTCCCGCTTTTAGGTGCCCCCAAACAGTTCGTACAACGAAAAACTGAGAAAGGAGCAGTTGATGATGAATGTTTTTTGGTGTTGGCCAGCTTGTTTTCGGCAGGCGGTCGGCTCTTTCAATGGAGATGTTCACGATTGATTCCACAAGAGGTTGTGGTGAAACCGTGGACATTGAGATATCAACGTAAAATCAAGTGATCGAAAGGAGAGATGCCTTATGAACAGGCTACTTATTTTTGGGTTCGGAGCGCTGTTGCTTGCGAACGCAGTCCCCGCGTTTGCCGCTGATACGACTGTCTCCGGAGGTCTTGACTGGTTTACGATGGGAATGAACCTTCTTGGAGGTCTGGCTCTGTTCCTCTTCGGGATGGAAATGATGTCGAATGCCCTCAAGACGGTTGCCGGGGATAAGATGAAGACAATCCTCGGAAAGTTTACCAAGAACCGAGTTTTTGGGATGTTCACCGGGGCTTTTGTGACAGCAGTGATTCAGTCTTCTTCGGTGACGACGGTACTTCTCGTGGGGTTTGTTACCGCAGGTCTGATAAGCCTTTCTCAAGCGGTGGGTGTGATCATCGGGGCCAATATCGGAACGACCATCACGGCTCAGATCATTGCTTTCAAGGTGACAAAGTATGCTCTGATCATGGTCACGATTGGTTTTCTTATGAACTTCGTCGGAAAGAAGGAGAAAACCAAGCAGTACGGCCTTATGTTTCTGGGATTGGGACTGGTTTTCTTCGGCATGGGAATGATGAGCGGGGCGATGAAGCCTCTTCGCACCTATGAGCCTTTCTTGCAGATGATGAAGGAGGTGGAGAATCCGCTTTACGGAATCGTTATCGCGGCAGCTTTTACCGGTTTGATACAATCTTCTTCGGCCACGACGGGTATCATTCTGGCGATGGCCATGCAGGGGTTGATAACGCTCGAGGCTGGCATTGCCCTCAGTCTTGGCGCCAACATTGGTACCTGTGTGACGGCTGGGTTGGCCTCCCTCGGCAAGCCTCGTGAAGCGGTGAGAGTAGCTATTGTCCATATCACGTTCAATACCGTAGGGGCCCTTCTGGTCGTTGGGTTCATTCCGATGTTCTCGGAGTTTGTCCGCGGAATCTCGCCGGTTTATCCAGACCTCGAAGGTCTGGATCGCTTGGCCAAGGAAGCGCCTCGGCAGATTGCTAACGCTCATACGATATTCAACGTAGGAGCGGCTCTTTTCTTTCTTCCTTTGGTTAGATTGCTGGCTTGGGTTGCCATGCGGATTGTTCCTGCCAAGAAGAAGGATAGCGCTGATGTCGAAGCACCCTCTCAGTTGCTCGATGATACCGCGATCGAAGAAACGCCCGGGATTGCTCTTGATGCGGCGTTTCGTGAGATCAATCAGATGGAGCGTGACGTTCGAGCGATGCTTGCAGCGGCTGTTCCGGCAGTTGCTTCCGGTAACAAGGAAGAAATGCAGAAAGTGTCGGCCAATGACGATCGGGTTGATCGGCGTCATGCACAGCTGTTCGTTTATTTTCAGAAGTTGGCGAATCAATCGTTGTCATGCGGTTTGAGCAAACGTCTTACGCTTGCTTGGAGGATTGCTGACCATGTCGAGCATATGGGAGACTCCATGGAGGGGGGCCTTCTCGATATCGCTCGGAAATGGGAAAAAGATGCTTCCATGAGCAAGGAAACACAACAGCGCTTCCAGGGTCTCCACAAGATGGTGGGAGATGTTTTGGAACTGACTTTGCAGCTTGTTGACAAGCTGACTGATTCTTCTGTGCCACAACCGGAAGTTCAGGCGCTTGCCCGGCAGGTGAATGAGGCAAAGGTTCGTGCAAAGGATGCCAATGATGAGTTCAAGGCGTATCTTCGCAATCAGCGTTCGGTTTCTAAGGATCCTCATCGGGAGATGTTGTACGGCCTGGAAACGAAGCTGGCTGAAACCCTTTGGCAGGTGGTTCACCATGCCAAGCGGGTTGCCGAATTTGTTTTGGGGAAATGATGGGAAGTATCCTTTCTTTGGGAAATGGAATTCCCTCTGTTTGAATCAAGAGCGTGTGTCCTTCGGGACCGCGCTCTTTTTTTAATTAAAAAAATGGTTGACGCCGCGTTCATGCGTACGTCAACCTAGAGATTTGGCAGGTTGACGCCGCGTTCATGCGTACGTCAACCTAGAGATTTGGCAGTTGGAAAGGAAGTATTCAGTTTGTCCACCACATTTTCAATTTTGTCCATCCTATCATCAGTAAGCCTCTTATTGTTAATCTGATGCGAATAGGGATTGGGAGGACGAGAAGGGCAAGCGGATTTACTTTGAAAAAGATCTTCCTTAGGTTTTTTGCCGTCCTGTTGTAGTTGTTCGGAACCCATTGGAACGATTGAGAGACAGGAAAACAGATGATCGCTACGGCGGCCATTCCAATGGTTATCCAGGAGATTGCGGTGATGAAACTTGCCATACTCATTGTTGTGTTTCCTACCACGATATGAAGGAAGGAAAGGATGATGGTCAGAGATAGTCCCAATGCAGCTGAGACCATGATGGCCCACCAATAAGCATGGATATAACCATTTGCCGATACAACAACCCACCAGAGGATTATTTTATCGATTAATTTCATATTACAGCTCCTTGTCGTGATGTTTCGGTGAAGAGAGAGTATAGGATTTCCGATTGCTGCCAAAGATCTGATCGAATTGTGAATAAATAAGATTTTTTGGAAAAATTTATTTAATCAGGACAATTTGATCGTGGTCTGTATTAAATTAGAATAAAGATTGTTGTCAAAAGAAAATGCTCAGAGCAAAAAAATGTGAGTACTTAGGGACTTAGCAGTAAATAACTTACCAATTTTAATATCTTTTTCTCCGTGTACTTCGTCAGAAAAACTTCGCCATATTATAATATGACTCAGCTTCTCTTTCTCGTACACGAAAAAAAATCTCATCAAACTTGGTAACTTATTTTCTGCCAAGCCCCTTAGGGATAAGTTTTTTCGTGATAGTAGATGGATTGTCGGACGTAGTTTTCGATATATCGAAGAAGCCCGTCTTCGCTAAGGCTACGCCGGGTAGGCTTCTTATTCCGATTCGCTTCGCTTATCACAAACGAAGTTTGGTGGAGCCACAGGGATTCGAACCCTGGACCTCCTGCTTGCAAAGCAGATGCTCTAGCCAGCTGAGCTATGGCCCCTCGTCGGGAATGGCTCCATACTTCCGGTAACCCGCTATCACGGACGACCTCCAGTATTCTCCCTGAGCCTGAGCAGCGCCGAAGGCCGCATCCCCTCCTCTCGAAATCCAATCTTTAGAGATTGAATTTCGGTGTTCTGATCTTCCATTATCAGAGAAATTCTCTACCGAACATTGATATCAAGAAGCTTTGTAACCCTCCTGTCATCCACATGAATGAGATGATTATCATTGCCAGTCCTATAAGCTTTAAAAATGAATAAGTTCTTCCTTTTCCGAGATATCTTTCCGCAAATTCAATTTCGCCAGTGAAATCGCCTACTTTCTTGGTATAGACGATAATGTAGATACCCCAAATGATTACTAACCAGGCGATAAGAGTATCCATTCTGAAATCTGCAAAGAACAAAGCAATATAAATTCTAGTTCGGCGCTTCGTTTTGTCAAAATTTTGTTTGAGAAAACAGCTTTTTTATGGTAAAATAAGGGGAATATCTTTGTGATGAAAAAAATATTTTTTTCTTTTATAGCCTTAATTGTTTTTTCTACCCTTAGTTTTGGGAGTTGTATTGCTACGGGAGAAGCAAAACTGAATGTGCCGCTTCCAAAGTTCGGATACGATGAAATCATGGTTAATAATAAGATCCATAATATTGTTGATAAGGAAGACAATTCCATAAATGCTCTTCGGAAAATTTTAACCAATAGGGGACAGGATGCGCCGCTTCAAATCACCAATCATGTTTTGGCGACCATTGCTATTGTATGGCTGATGATATTGGGGGTAAAGTTTGCTTTTGCCCAGGGAAATGAGGAAAAAATAACAAAATATAAACAGCAGTTCGGATGGGTTGCATTGGGATTGGCGGTAATATCTTTGGCCGAATATATTGCTTTTGATGTTTTTGATCCGACGGAAAATATATTGGAGGGAAGCGCATCAGGAAATTTTAATGCGAAGGCGATGCAGATCAAATTGTATTTTCAAATTTTAGTGACCGGGATTGCTGTTGCGGTTTGTGTTATGTCCGGATATAACCTTATTACCGCTGCTACTGAGGACGAGACTATCACCAACGAAAAACGGTTTATGCGATCATTTTTGTTCGGGGTGGGATTTGTGTTTTTAGCGGAAGCCATAGTGAGGATTGTTTCTTTTCAAAAGGAGTGGAATCAGGGAGAGCCTCTCCTTGCAGCGAAGCAATCTGTACAGGAGGCGGTGGGGATTATAAACTTTATGTTGACTTTTGTTGCGGCTTCTGCGGTTTTTATGCTGATTCTTGCGAGTTTGTATTATGTTACCAGTTTTGGAAACGATGATCAGACGGGGCGGGCAAAGCAGATTATAATTTCTGCCGTAGTGGCTGTGATAGTGGTTTTAACCAGTTATGCTTTTGTTAACTTTTTTGTGAGATGAGGAGAATGATTTATGGAATTTTTAAATTTGTAGAGACACGCCGCGGCGTGTCTCTACGGGGTATATTTGGAATTATCTTAGTAGTTTTTTTATTTGCTGCCAATTTAAGTATAGAAGAGGTGCAGGCGGCGAATAATTGTCAGGCGGAACTTGATAAACTTCATAAATGTAATAGCGGACGGGCGGCTCGGCAGTCGGATGAGGAATATGAAGGGAGCAGTCCGTTGGCCAGTTTTGGTACAACAGATTATTACGGAGGAGAGGTGATAGAAACAATGAACTGTGATCAATATCAAAAAGAATATGATGATTGTTTAGCAAAAGATGAGGCGGCCAATTTTGATTTTTCAAGTTTTATAGATGTCATAAAGCCCGAAGATGTCATAAAACCTGTTCCTACGCCTACTCCTAAGCCGAAACCAAAACCTCAACCTACTGAAAATCGGAATGTCAGTTCGATGCCGAATTCGGAAGAAGTTTTGGGAGGAGATTCTTTTCTCGGACAAAAAGTGGGGAATAAAGAAAAGACGTTTCTCAACGATTATACAAGAGGTGATTCGGAGGGGGAGATGCAATTACGAAATACAATAATTACAATGTTGGATTTTCTAAAGAGGTTATTAATCCCTTGTATTGTGCTTCTGCTTACCTGGGCTGGTGTAGAGCTTTTCCTTTCCAGGGGTAACGAAGAGGCTTTAAAGAAAAAGTTTGCCCAGATTCTGGCTACGGCAACAGGTTTTGCGGTTATTTTATTAACTGTGGTATTGGTGGAGAAAGTATTTTTTGGGGAACACGGGGAGATACTGGAGGGGGGAAGTTCTGAAAGTTTTGCTCAAAGAGGGGTTGTGGAGATCAGAGGGCTTATTAATTTTATAACGACTTTAGTTGTTGTCATTGCGGTGGCATATATTCTTTTTGCGGCTTTTAACCTTATTTTTGCCGGAGAAACGGAGGATGAGATGACCAATATGAAAAAACAGGCTATTTATGCGGCTATGGGGGTGGTTATTATTGTGATAGCTAAAGAAATAGTAGAGTTTTTTATGGTTGGCGGGGATCTTGGAACCGGGAGGATGGAGGCGTTTGCTCCGTCGAGATATGCTCCGTTTTTTCAGGAGATAATTTACTGGACAAACATTGTTCTAAGTTTTGTCGGCGTATTGGCTGTTATTTCCCTCATTTGGGCAGGGATACGGCTTATTACTCAGTTTGGGGATGACGGTGCGGTGGAAGAAGCCAAGAAAATTATGCAGTTTTCAGTTATTGCGCTGGTTTTGGCTTTTTCGGCTTACACGATCATTCGGTATTTTATTATGCCGAGCGGGTAGGGGGGAACAAGCGGCAAGGAACAAGTCGCAAGGGGAGCAATTCTAAATAAATTTTTATAAAATGAATAAAGAAGTACCAGCTGCTCCCGCAATTTGACATTCTGTCGTAAAGATATTGTTAAATTGGCAA
>CAYVJW010000090.1:0-6684 GCA_964451885.1 uncultured Candidatus Peribacteria bacterium
TTTTGACCGATAAAAACTTTACTTCTCATGAAAATTTAAACCGGACACTCATGGTAAAATTCCAAAATAGCATTTTCACCTATATTCTGGTCCATCAGCGTAAAAGATTTCCCCCCTGCCCTCACAGCCGTCATAGTCCCAATCACATCAGGATAAATCCCTCCATCCATATCACTACAACTTTCCCACTGAACCGAAGAAATTTGCATAACTCGAAGAACATCTGCCTGAGTATCTTTTAAGAAATTATATTTTTGTCCCCCAAAATAGGCCGCAAAAAAAACAAAAGCGCTAAAAAACAATGCAAGATACTGTTTTTGTTTCATATTTTTTGAATAATTCTAGCTATTTTATCATGATTTTCAAAAGTTTTTGTCACACAACTTCGGACAGATTGAATTTCATCTTCTCCTGTTCAATTCATAAAGAGCTATCCCTGCTGCTACCGAAACATTCAACGAGCTTTTTTTTCCGAACATTGGGATTTCCAGGTGTTGGTCGGCGAGTTTTAAGGCCTCCTCGGAAATTCCCTCCACTTCGTTTCCTAAAATTATGACAATATGATTGTCGGTAATTTTTATTTTAAAAATATTTTCTGATCGTTCTGTTTGCTCCAGTGCGATAATAGTATAACCTTCCGCCTTTAGTTTTTGGCAGATTTCAGCGGCGGTTTTGCTTTTTTCCCATTCGATAAAATCTTCCGCTCCCAGAGATACTTTTTCAATCCTCCGATCCGGAGGTGTGCCTGTATAACCACAGCAGTAAATCTTCTGGAATCCTGCTCCGTCGGCAGTGCGAAAAATCGACCCGACATTGTGGAGGGAACGAAGGTTGTCGAGAATTACTACTTTCATTCTTCTTTTTTGCCAATTGCTTCTTTCTTTTCCTTCTCCGCCAACTCTTTCTTCTGTTTCGGTGTCAACTTCACTTTCTTCACCCGTTCTTTCGTTTTTTCCGGCTTTGCTTTTGCTTCTTCGGCTTGGCGGATTTGCATTTCGCCTTCCGCTTCACGAGCCCATTTCTTGAGGGTTCGGATGGCTTTTGCCGATAGTTTCATTCTTTCTACGCGTCCGGTGAAGGGGTTTAGTACGCGTTTTCTGAAAAGATTAGGACGGAACGTTCGTTTCGTGGCTTTAAGGGAAAACGGACGGTTGTTTCCGGTGGTTGTTTTTTTGCCGAGAAGCTGACATTGACGGGACATGGTTAATAGTTGTTAGTTATTAGAACTTAGAGCTTAGAGCTTAGAAAAGAATCTCTATATTCTTCTAAATTCTACCATCTACCAACTAAGTTCTGTTTTTCGATTCCGTGCAAGTCATCCGCTCACGGGTGACTGTAATGATGGACGAAGAAATTTTATTTAAATCTTTGTTTACGTCAAGTTGATATTGTTGTAGACTCGTGTTGTAGTATGTAAATCGTGTAAAAATGACTAATTACGATCATCGGAAAATCGAAAAGAAGTGGCAGGATTATTGGGAAAAAAATAAGACTTTTAGGGCTGATGATGATTCGGAAAAAACGAAGTTTTACGCGCTTGATATGTTTCCTTATCCTTCTGGGGCGGGGCTTCATGTGGGGCATCCCGAGGGTTATACGGCTACGGATATTGTTTCGCGCTACAAACGGATGAAAGGAGAAGAGGTGCTCCATCCTATGGGATGGGATGCTTTCGGTTTGCCGGCGGAAAATTACGCGATCAAAACGCAGGTTCATCCGGATGAATCAACAAGGAAAAATATAGAAAATTTTCGGCGCCAGATAAAATCACTTGGTTTTTCTTATGATTGGGATCGGGAGGTATCTACTTGTGATCCGGAGTATTATAAGTGGACTCAGTGGTGGTTTTTGTTTTTGTATAAACAGGGATTGGCTTATAAAAAGAAAGCGCCAGTCAACTGGTGTGATGACTGTAAGACAGTGCTTGCTAATGAACAAGTGGTAGATGAAAAATGCGAACGGTGTAAAAATGAAGTAGTGCAAAAAAAACTGAGCCAATGGTTTTTTAAGATTACGGAATTTATAGAAGATAATAATGAAAATGGGCGCATTACTTCCGGACTTATTTCCGGTTTGGATAAGATAGACTGGCCGGAGAGTACTAAGGCAGCGCAGAAAAACTGGATTGGAAAAAGTGAAGGAGCCGAAGTTCAATTTTTAATTGGGGAACAAAAAATTTCTGTATTTACAACTCGTCCTGATACGCTTTTTGGGGCTACTTTTATGGTTTTGGCTCCGGAACATCCGTTGGTAGGTAAGATTACATCAAAGCAACAGAAGAAAGTCGTTGAAAAATATAAAGAAAAAGCTAAGCATAAATCAGAGCTTGATCGGCAGACAGAGAAAGAAAAAACGGGGGTTTTTACGGGAGGATATGCCGTAAATCCGGTAAATAATGAGGAAATTCCCGTATGGATAGCCGATTATGTGCTGATGGGGTATGGGACGGGGGCGATAATGGCTGTTCCGGCTCATGATGAGCGGGATTTTGAGTTCGCTCAAAAGTTTGATATTTCGATAAAAAGAGTGATTGAGGGCGGAGAGCTTCCTTTTGCGGAGGAGGGAAAAATGGTAGACTGTGGGGGTTTTTCTGGATTGTCCAGTAAGGAAGGAAAGAAAAAAATTATTAAATGGCTTGAAGAAAAGAAGATTGGAAAAAAGAAAACCACTTATCGTCTTCGTGATTGGTCTGTTTCCCGCCAGCGCTACTGGGGGGCGCCGATACCGATCATCCATTGTCCAGATTGCGGAGAAGTGCCGTTGTCGGAAGAGTATCTGCCGGTAGAACTTCCTACGGATGTGGATTTCATGCCCACTGGCAAATCTCCAATGGTTAAATCCAAAACTTTTCATGAAGTAGAATGCCCTAAATGCGGAAACGAGAAGGCTGATCGTGAAAACGATACTTTGGATACTTTTGTGTGCTCGAGTTGGTACTTTTTTGCTTTTGCCCAGGCCCCGGCGCTAAAAAAAGGTAGGAATCCGATGAAGGAGTTTCGGCGGTATTCCAACGATTGGCTGCCGGTGGATTTTTATGTTGGTGGAGCGGAGCATACGGTGCTTCATTTGCTTTATTCCCGGTTTTTTACCAAGGCAGCTCATAGGGGCGGGTTTATCAATTTTGACGAGCCGTTTCAGAAGCTTCGGCATCAGGGTTTGATTTTGGCTGAGGATGGGCACAAAATGTCAAAATCTATCGGGAATGTGATAAATCCGGATGAAATCGTGGAAAAATACGGAGCCGATACGCTTCGGATGTATGAGATGTTTATGGGGCCTTTTGAGCAAGCTATTTCCTGGTCTACTCAAGCTACAGAAGGAATGTATAAATTTCTTCAAAAAGTATGGCGAATTTATAATGAAAAAGAACTTGTGGAAGTGAACGGAAAATGTCCCGTCCCAGAATTGCAGAGCTTATTACATAAATCTATAAAGAAGATCACGGAAGATATTGAAGGACTAAAATTCAATACGGCTATTTCCCAGATGATGATCTTTATGAACCAGGTACAAAAAAGTGACATATTTCCTCGTCCCATGGCGGAGAAGTTCTGCAAACTGCTTTCTCCTTTTGCGCCTCATTTGGCTGAGGAAATCTGGCATGAGGTATTGGGACATAAAGAAACTATCACTTATGAAATGTGGCCGGAATATGATCCTGTCAAGATTACGGAAGACACAGTGGTTTATGCAGTGCAGATAAACGGGAAAATCCGGGGGGATTTTGAGATTGATAAGGAGGCGGATAAAGAGGCGGTTATAGCGGAGGCGAAGAAGTTGGAAAAGGTGGTGAAATATTTGGAGGGGGGGAAAATAAAGAAAGAAATTTTTGTACCGGGGAAGATAGTGGGGTTTGTGGTTTTATCTTGACAGGGGATGAGAAAAAATGAAAATCAATAACAAATGGTAATTATTAATTCCATGTCAGACACTCCTGATTCGGGAGAAGAAAATGTAATTAACTTAGGTATAACTACACAGGAAGGGTGGAGAGACTTTTTGGAAAGGCGTGGGAATAAAGAACAAACTGAATCATCTGGACCGTTGAGAATTATAAAAGGCACTGTTGATGCGGTACGAAAACAATACGAAAGTTCTGCTCATAGAAACAGAAAAATATTTTCTCAGGAGAAGGAGTTACCAAAAAAGATTGAAGATAGTGTAGACAAGAATAAAAAAGAGCTTTGTGCAGTAATAAATATGGAGGAAGCCAGGAACAGAATTGATGTTCCGGAAAAAGTAGATTCGGAAAGCGATGATTTTGGAAAAAAAATACTTTCTTTTGTGGAAGGTCAAGCGGCTATAAAAAAGCGTAAGCAAGATTCTATTAATGCGGCAATTCGAAAGAAAAAATGTTCTTCATGCGGAGGATGCAAAAAAACACCACCAAAAGAGAGTGAGGACGAAAAAAAAAATGGCGAGTTAATAATTTTTGAGGAAGCTAAGGCTAGAATTGATATTCCGGAGAGAGATGATTTGGAGGATGGTGATTTAAAGGGAGAACTCTTTTATTTTGCTAAAGAGAAGTCGATAATAGAAAAGCGTCGTGCAGAGGAACAAAGGGACCAAACTTTTGCACAATTTAGAAATCGTATTCATTCAATAGGAAAGCAGAAACGTGGTTTTCTTTCAAGAAGATTGGCTTTGATATGGGGACCGGCAATACGTGTCGGATATTTCGCGGAGAAATATGATGAAGAATGTTTTACAGACCGGATGCAAGAGTTACTCACTGAGGTTATGCCGGGAGACAGCTTATTGATCACGGCTGGTCCAAAGAACTTGAAAATTTGGGATCAGGTGCTTGATAATGATCTTGAATTTTTGCTGGATCAGGGGATAAAAATATATTTTTGTTCTAGTCCTGTTGTTGAGGATTCAAGGAATGAAGGAGTAGAATGTGGAGATCGAATAGCGAAATTGGCACAGTATGAAAATTTTCATTTTTTCGTGACCAAATGGAAAATATCGGATTCTTCAGCGATTGTGCTTCCTCCTGCAGAAAGTGTTACTTCTGGAAATCGACAATTAGAGGCAGTTATTGCTATTGCTTCAGAAGAGGATGAAGATCTAGTTAGTCTTGCTAATTCAAGAACTTCTAAAGGGGTTAATTATATTTCGGACTTGCTTTCAGAGATGGAAAATCCTTTTAAGATTGACGAAAAAGTAGATCATCTTATGATTCTAAGCGAACTGACTATAGAAAATTTTCTGAAAAGTACTCCCTGGAATCATGCTCTTTCCAAGAAGCATTTAGTCAGATTCTTTATAAAGCATAAGGCACAAAAAATAGTAAATTTTCAGCCTTATGACTATCCTAGAGTTTCTATTCAATGTGTTGGAAATTCCAAAATTTGGGAAAGGAAAGTTTTGGAATTGAAGGAAGTTCTTAGGGCATGTAAAAAAATAACTTAAGTTATTTTGTGACTGAGTCTAAGGATAATACTAGATTGTATAAAATGGTATTGGTGAAATAGGCTTGACACGTTTATTGTTTTGATTAATTTGGGCTTTATCTAAATGAAATCAATGAGCAAAAGCAAAGAGATTGGTGTTTGTGAGTGTTCGGAAGAGCATGATTTTATGGATGGTGAAAATGTAGTGAATTTTCAGGCAAGGCGAAGCGCTTTGGGTGGGAAATTATGCAAAAGTGAATGGAAGGGACAATCAGAAGTGCCAGTTGGTACTGCTGCTGATGTGATTTCTTTTGCAAAAGAAAAAGCCTCCGTGGAAAGTCGACGGGAGGAACAATTTAGAGACGAGTGTTTTGAGAAATTCAGGGAAAAGATATCATTGGTACTTGAACATCTTGGCTATACTTCCAGAAGGGAGCTTTTGGCTTATGTGTCATCAAAACATAAGGGATATAGGGTGGAACCATATTCTGATGAGTGTTTATTTCGTCGATTTCAGGAGTTATTGGCAGAAGTAAAGCGTGGGGACTGTTTATTTATTACTTCCGGACTGAAAGATTTTGCGAACTGGAATTGTGATCTTTCTGATGGACTTAAGTTTTTACTTGATCTGGGAGTGGAAATATATTTCTGCGCCAGTCCGATAGTGGACGGTTCGTATGAATATGGAATTTCGCCGATAAGTGAGTTTTCACGTCATGAAAATTTTCATTTTTTTGTGAGAGAAAGTCTCATAGATGAAGGAGCGGCAGTGGTGGTGCCGAGTGTAGAAGCTGTTTCTTCCGGGAAGCGCCGTATTGAGGCGGTTACAACTTTTTCAGGAGAAGAGTTAAAAGAAAGAAGAGATTATATTGCGCTTTTGAATTCGAGTACTGATGTGGGAAGGGATTATTTGAGGAGTTTATTTCTTCAGATTGAAAAATCTTATAGGATAGATGGAAAAGTAGATCATCTTATGGCTTTAACCAGGATGGCAATATGTGGGTTTTGTAATTTTTTCCAACATCCTTTTTTTACAAAGAAAGAAGTTGTTGCTGTTCTTGAAAGCCGTTTGGAGTTTGTGGGGCAATCTCAATTCCACCCTTGCGAATATCCGAGGATTCTTATTGAGAATGAGGGAAATGTTGAGGTTTTGAGGGATAAGGCGAAGGAAGTGAAGGAAATTCTTATGGGAAAGTAATTAAAAGTCGGAAGTCGAAAGTGGGAAACTTTTGAAGGCCGAATAGCCAGAGCCCATTGCTGAGCTCCAGCCTTCTAAGAACCGGACTTG
>CAYVJW010000091.1:0-6570 GCA_964451885.1 uncultured Candidatus Peribacteria bacterium
TAGCAAAGAAATACAACCCACCCACAAAAATGATCCTTCATGGCTTTGCTATGAGTATCTGGAATGCGAAGAAGGAAAACGAACTACTCTCATGAAATTCACCATCCTCACCGACCACCTCCCCAATAAAAATCCCCTCGGATACACTCGAACCACTCAAAGAGCCAAATTCGACCCGAAATATCGGCAGTACGAAGAATGGAAAGACTGGGTATGGATTACCTTCATTCAGCAGGTAGGAAACACCTATCGCATCCCGGACAAACAAAAGTTCTTCCTCTCCGTCACGATCTACTACCACAACGATCGTCGATCCGACCCCTCCAATGTTTTCAAAGGCATAGAAGACGCTCTCGGAGATTCGAAAAATAAAGGGAAAAGGCTCTACAAGAATGATAAATGGGCAACCGGATCGTTTGATTTCTCCTTCGATACCCAAAACCCACGAGTCGAATGTGAAATTTTACTTCTTAATGATTAATCCATGATTCAACGTTACTCTCCTCCCAAATCCCAAGAAAAAAGTGCATGGAAATCCCGCCCGCTCGAATCAATCAATAAAATCGTCCTCCATCACACCGCAAAATTATTCACCTCCGGAAAAAGAACCAGCACCTACAAAGAAATTGACCGCATCGCTCACGCCCACATCGCCAGAGATTGGGGCAAAGGAGCAAAAGCCCCCACCATTGCCTACCATTTTGTCATCGATAGAATCGGAAGAATCTATAAATTAAATGACATTGATCACATCACATGGCACGCTCGAGAAGCAAACTCAAACAGTATAAGTGTGCTGGTTTTAGGAAATTACGAAAAACAAAAGCCCACCATTCTCACAAAGAGAGCTATTCTCAGGCTTTCACACTACATTTTTCTTTTTTTAAAAATCCCTCTTTCAAATTGGACTTGGCATGATGAAGCCCAAAAAGCCCCTACTATCTGTTGCGGAAAAAATCTTATTAACCTGATAAATCACCTCAAAGCAACTCACATCCATTCCGCAGTGAATGATTAAATATCATAAAACCTGTAATTTGCATTTGGAAAAAGTCCTTTTTTGTGCTACAATCAAATGATTATACAAACTTGTAAATGCCTCAGAAATCAGGATTAAATAGCGGAAATTTAAGAACTCTCATTCGAGAGACGGATTTACGTTATTTTACTGTGGAAAAACGAAGACAAATATTGGAGGAATTGGAAAGAGATTATCATCATGAATTACCAGAAGGTATAGAAGCACAAAAAGAAATTGTTCAAAAAAGGGTTGATGGCTTGCTGGCTAATAGTGGTTATTACCCAGAAGAAGAATATGATGAAGATGGACACTTGATAGGAAATGCGGATTCAAGCCTCGTAAAAAGTACAAAAGAAGGCATATTGCGTGACTTAAAGGAGGGAACTTATCATCAAGAAGAAACTGGACGAAATCTTAGTGATTACGATTATGACCCTGAATATGAAGAAGTTTTATACAAGGATGATATAACTTCTGCCGTTGAGACAAAGTTAAAAACGGGAGTGCAACTTTCTCCAGAGGAAGTTGCACCCTATAAAGATAAAATTCGGAAGTCTTTTGAAAAAGATTTAAAAATAGGCGACTATGCAATAATTTTTGCAGCTGAAATCAACCGAGCTTTTAGGCGATGTGTTGATTTGTCGGATATCACGGAGGAAAATCAGGCTAGTATTATTGAGTATTTCAAAAGAAGCTGTTCTCTAGAAAGTGAATTGTCTAATCTTCCGAAAATCCGAGAGGGATTTCCTGAAATAGATTTTACTGAAGTTATATTAGAACACGAAAAAGATATACGAGGAACTTTTCTATTAATGGCGAAATCTCCATCAAAAATACACCCCCTTCGTTCTATTTTACAGGGAGTCCATGAAATAGATTTATCATCAGAAGTTAGAAAAGCTTATACATATCTCTTTGGAAGTAAAAATATCAGTATTTACTCTCTTGCTTACCTAAGGAAAGAAACTGATGGAATCGTAGACTTATCGCCCGAAACACAAAGGAATGAAGATTTATTAAAGGAGGCATTTAGGAGTACTTTATTCGACAATGCGTCAGATGGATTTAGAGATCGAGAAAAAAGGTTTTGTCTTTCTGAGCTGAGGATGGCAGAAGAAATAATTCCTCCTTATCGTTCAGACATTGATCTAACAGAGATGTTTCATGCAAACCAAGAGGATATAATTAAATTTTATCAAAACAGTTTAAAAAGATCTTTTGGAGAAGAGGGAGAACGAATTGAGAGCGTATTTGAAGGTCTTATTAATTTATCTGAGCCAAAAGCAAGATTTATTCATGAAAAACTATCAGAAGGAAATATTTTTAGAGCCGCCCAAGTTAGAAATAAAGGAGTGGTAAAAGTAGCTTTAAAGCTATCAGAAGAAGAGTCTGAAAAAATTATTAACAGTATTACAGAATCAGGAGATAAAACAGCAAATAGATATGCTCAAACAAACTTCGAAGTTAGAGAAATTGTTGCGGCTTTCTGTAAGGATGTTGACTTCACAGAAGTTGTTGGTTCAAGATTCTCTCTCCTTCTAGACTTAAGTCCCGAAAAAGCGAAAGAACTTGCTCAAGAAATTCCTCAGTTTTTGCCTCATTCTGTCATTGAGACACAATGTCGAGCAGCTTTTTCAAGAAATGCTGATCCTAAAAAAGATGGAGGATTTAAAAGAGCAAAAGCTATTAGTCAGGAGTTTTCTGATGTTGATCTGTCAGAAGAAATTAGAAATTGTTTTCTTTCTAGTTTTGTACCAGAAGAAGGGACGAGAGGATGCTCAATGGCAGAGAATCTAAATAAGCTTGGAGGTGATCGATTAGATTTGTCTAAAGAAATTGAAGCAGGAGCAAGAAAGCATATTCAAGAAGGAAATATTTGGATTCTAAGGAAGGACTGGGCTATGAATTTTGATCCAACTGAGGAGATTAGAAATAATGAAATGGTGGTGAGGGCTGCTTTTTTGGAATGTGCAAAAAACTCTATTGATACGGCAGGTGAGTTGCATGTAGCACTGAGTAATGCTTTAGACCTAGAGGAAGACGTTAGTACAGTTAGTGATCTGTATGCGATAATAAATCCTGTTTTGGATCTTAGGAAGGAATGTAATACCGCTTTCTTATATTTTCTTTCAAGGAAAGATTCAAGGGGTATGGAAAATATTCAGAAATTAATTCCAAAAGAATCTCTACAATTTGGACGAGAGGAATTTATTAGCAATTTCCAAACATCGAAGATTCCTCTTGAGGAAGCAAGAACCTATGTTTCTGATGATCAATTTAAAGAGTTTTTGGGAAAGGATGAAATTTCTGCAAGTTTTAATGAATGTGCAGAATTAGCATTGGCACTAAAAAACAACTCAGAAGAAGTTGAAAAAGATCCCAAAAGAGCTGCTGAAAATTCCAGAATTTTATGTTTCCAAACAGAAGGGTACTTGAAACGTGAAGATAAAGAATGGTTTGATAAATTATCTCAAAAACTTGGAGCAAAAAATATAGCTCGCTTTATGGGAACTCATGAAAGAAGTTACTTACATATAGCCGGAGCTAACATAATTAGGCTCTTTGAAGCCTCTGGGTTAGAAAGAGATACTTTTTGTGGACAAGTATTAATGCAGGTAATAAGTGATACATCAAATCACGTAACGTTTTCTGAAGAACCTGATTGGGATGGTTTTGATGAGAATTATGATGATGAACCATCAGTAGAAACTGTAGAAACACCATTAAGCAATTATCAGTATTTTAATAATATATTAGAAGGGATTAACTATGATTTTGAAGAAACTCTTCAGGAAGCCGAGGCTTTTTCAAATCCAGATCTTCAAAGTTTGGTTAAGGAACTCCGTTCGGCAAGTCCTTGTCAAAGTTGGAAACATCTCCAAAAATATCATGACCTTTGTCAGATGTTGAGAAAAAAAGAAGTCTTTGAAAGACTAGAAGAACTTCCACCAAGACGACAACAATTCTTTTCTCAACTCGCCTTTCATCCAAATATCTCAATGGAGAGGGTATTTGAATTTATGGAGAAACCAGAAGTATTTCTCGATCTTGCAGATGAGCACTCTGAAGAATCTCACGAAAGGAAAAAACCGAGTAATTATCTTTCTTTTCCGCATCTTGATATTTCTGCTGAAGACTTAAGAGATGCTCTTGTAGATGGAAGTTTGGATCATCTTCAGTTTTTCCCAGAATATGAAATTGATTATCGCATCCCAACTCCAATTGTTGACAGTATTATTCAAGCAATTGGACGAAGATCTGAGGGGATTCCAGGACGGGCTAGAAATGTAAAAGAAACCTTTAAACGCTTAAATGTTGCACTAAAGGCACATCGTTTAAACGTACGTGATATTATTTCGAAACCTGAAATAATCACTCCGGAACTGAAAAGAGAGATTGAGTCTATCATTTTCGACCCAGAAATTGGCATCAGAGAGAATAGGAAAGTTGAAGAATACAAGGTAAAAGTACATTTGAAATCTTCTCCTGAGGGGCATGTAGCTGGTAATGATACTGCTTGTTGTATGCCTTTCGGAAGTGGAAAAAATAATGTCTACATGTACAACCTTGCTTGTGCTACTCTGACAGTTCAGAGAAAAGTAGGGGGCAAGTACAGAACAATTGATCAAAGTGTTTTAACGCCTGATGTAGATATTGATCAAAGTGTTCCAGACGTAATTCATCGTTTAATGGCAGATCGAACGCAGCTTGCAGATATATTAACAAAAGACCTAAGCCAAAATTCTGAAATATTTTTAACTGCTGATAACATTGAAGTTGCTCCGAATTATAAAGGAAGTCCTGAAAATGAGAGAGTCACAAAATATCTATATGCCAATTTTTTAAGACGATACTTATCTCAACTGGAGGAAACTCATCCAAAAATAAAATTCAACAAAGATCGTTTGATCGTTGGAAAGGGATATACCGATATTACAGGTCTTCCCCCAATTCAAAATACTTTTGTTCCTACCATACCTCCAGGTTATAGTGATAACACAGGGGAAGAGGCTTTTGAATTAACTTTCGATGATTACCAAAATTCATTGGAAGCTGAAGCAACAGAACAAACTGTCTTGAATATTCCAAATTCTCAAGAGCAACAACCAACTCCCTCTATAAGAGGGGTACGGCTCTTAACTGCCAAGGATACCATTCGAGTAGCCTATATGGAAGGAAAGATCTATGCAGACAATGAGTCATTAATTCAGTACATACATCGTATTGGAAATGAGTTGATTGCAAAAGATATAAATAACCAACATAAAAACAGACCAAATCTATCTCTGATCGCTGAGGACAGAAGTGGTAATGCTTTAGGCTATCTTATTGCCTATGAAGGAGTTACCCATAAGACTGATGATGACCAGGTAGCACATGACTCTGAAGAACCACGGAGGGCTATTTATGTATCGGATCTTGCCTCGCAAAATAAAACAGCAGGAGGAAGTTTAATAAAGGCGTTCCAAACTATGATAGAGGAAAATTACCTAAAAAACGGAGATCTTATTCCAATTATTGCAGAAGCTCGAGAAACAACCAGTTATCCGCTCATTCAGCGACATTTAAACCGACTTGGGAAAAAATATGGCGTTCAGTATGAAATGAGAGAGGTTGATCAAAGAACAGAAGGAGGAGATACGATGCATGTGGTGATACTTGAGCCACATAAAACGGAAGCCTAGAATCCATCCTCCCAATACTCTTGCAACTTCTCCTCAGCCACATCTGCAGCCTTCATAAATTTCTCCGCAATTATCCGGAGCGTTTTTGGTGACACCATAAATCCCACAGTCACATACTCCTCCCTGCCTCCCTGAATGATTTCTATGTCAATCAGAGTATTATGTGGTTCTTCCAGATTTGCCGATATACCGAAGGCTAAATCTTTGAATTCAAAGTCATCGATGTCGATTTGCATCTTTTCTGGCATGGGAATTAGGGGTTAGGAAATATGGAAAAACGACTCCTTGTGAATTGAGGAGTCGGAAAGTTTTTCGAGCGTTTTCAGGCATAGCAAAGTGGGGCAACAAACCGCAGCTACCCAATTCCATTTGCCTTTCCTTTCGGATCGTTCAAACGAACTTGGAACGAGATGTTGCCCCGCTCCTGCCATTTGAACGAATTTCTCCGCTTATGCACAGAGATACCTCGGAAAGGCATTTTAAGGATATTATGGAATTAGGTAGCTTACCTACAACATATTCCAAACAATCCTTTAGTCAAAAGAAAATTCGAGACTATTCACATCTCCTGTAGCCGTAGTAACAGGCATCCTCACATGCAGAATCCGAATCGGTATTGTAAAGATAATCATACGAATCATAGTCAAAAATATCAGAAGGACATTCCCATTGGCACTTTCTTTTGAAAGTGTCGCATCCATCGTCCACATCATCCTCATCATTACACTTCTTTTTTCCATAGTCACAAGCATCTTCGCAATTTGAGTTAATGTCCGTATTGTATTTGTAATCTTCACTATCATAATCATAATATTAACCGAAAAAACCGCAGTATATCATAAGTCACAAGAAAACCAGTCCTGT
>CAYVJW010000092.1:0-6543 GCA_964451885.1 uncultured Candidatus Peribacteria bacterium
ATATTTTTATCAGTTTACTTCTCAACACATCACATCAAAATGGAACTTTGCCAAACATGAAAATAGAATTAATACTATAACTTGACTTTTTCGTAAAATCACTAAAATACACGGATTACTGAAGCTAAATTAGGTTTTGATGAGGTTGGAAGATGTTTAAAAAGGCAAAAAAAAAGTAAAATTTAAAAAATTGAGATATCCCTTTCTATCGCTGGTTTTTTAATAGTTTTTTCAGTTGACTTCCTTCTCTTTTAAAAGTAAGATTTTAGTAACCTGAAGGTCGTTGAGAGAAAAAATGACTGACATGCCTGAATAGGATCTTTCTGCATGAGTAAGCGAAAAAACGGAGTTTGTGAACACTTCGCGAGGCTCATAACCTCCAGGTCGGCGGTTCGAATCCGCCCCCCGCAACCAAACTAGCAAAACATTCTTTAAAAGTCGGATTTGTCGCTATATTATGCGGCAGGCCGTCTTTTGCTAGAACTAAGCCGCTACGGGAAAAGATTGAAATTCGAGAATTTCAATAGAAAAAGGAAAGCAAATATTTAGAACTAAATCTTCAATAGGATTAGAAGAAAGAGGATTGGTTTGAGGGAGGGTTTAATTATTTCTTCCCTGGCCCCTTAGCTCTCCCCGAGGGAAAAGACTTTTTAATAGAATCCAAAATCCTTAAATACTCTCTTGCCTGTTCAGAATCAGGATCAATATTTATAACCTTCAAAAATATAGTGTGGGCTTTGTCATATTGGGTTGAGTTCATATAACAAACCCCAAGGTCACATAAGATATTCGGGTCTGAAGGATTTAAAGCCAGTGATCGCTCCAAAACGGCGATTCCTTGAGCCTTTCGGTTGTTATTATAAAAAGACCACCCCAGGCATCTCAATATTTCAGGATGATTCGGAAACATTTTATCAGCTTTTTCCAGTTCTTCGACTGATTTTTCCCATTTTTCCTCCAACGAAAGCAAAAACCCCATCAAATAATGAGCATTGGGAGAATTCGGACTGATTTTCAAAGCTTGGGCTAAAGCCTTTTTTGCCTTTGTTAATTCTCGAAGAGACAAGTAATTATCGCCTAATTCTTCATAAGCCTCTGCACATTTTGGCTCAGAAATGATGATTTTTTGAAGAAGCTCAACAGCTCCCTGGAAATGGCCTTCAAATTTTAAATTTTCTGCATTTTCCAGCATTTCCAGAATGTAGTCTTCATATTGAAGTGATGGCTGTTGTTTCATTAATTTTTGATTTCAAATACCTTCTAATTATATCACAAAAAGTGTGATTAAGCAAGAGTTTTAAAGGGTGAAAGGTCACTGAGGTATTTCCCCCCTGTTAAGGGGGGTAGGGGGGTAAGTCCGAAGGAAATACAGAACGAACATGATTTATTCAGTTGCGATGTTTGTGCGAATTGCCTTCGGCTTTAACCCCCTAAATCCCCCTTCACAGGGGGACTTTACCCTCACTAAGTTTTCACATCAAGAGATGAAAGTTTACTGAGGAGAAAGCTAATCCCCAAAAGATCCCTCTAGATTTCCCCATTTTCGTCAAAATCCACAACTTTTTTATAGAGGTCGAAGAAATTTGTATCAGGATGAGTTTCGACCAACGAAAAAACAACCGAATATAGAATCGACAAAACGTCAGCTCCTTTCTGTGAGCGAGAACCGAAAGATTTTTTTCGTTTCAGTACCACTCGTTTTATGGCTCGTTCGGCTTTGTTGTTGTCCAGCGGTAGCCAGGGAAGCTTAAAAAATGTGAAGTAGCATTCTTTTCTCTCTTTTAGTGTTTTTTTGAGTGTCTTCAATTTTTCTGGATCGTGATCTGTTTCAACAAAGACGGCATCAAAAAACACTTCTAGATCTTTTCGCATTTGAGTTTTTTCTTCATCTGTCCATGTTCCATTGAGTAATTTCTTCCGAATTTTTTCAGCCTTCTTGTAGGCTATTGCAAATTTTTTATAAGTTCTCTGACAAGCCTTCTTTGTTTTTCCTGAAAGTTTCCCACTTTCTGCCAAGTCTCGAAACTTCCGATTAGGATGAGCCCAACAAAGACTGTGATCCTCAAAACAATTCGTATAAGATCCATAGTCGTCACTCACGCCCTTCGATCCTTTTTTGTCTCCTCTTAGTTTCTCCGCTACATGCATTCCCCGACTGCAACCAAACCAAATAAGACGAAGCTGGCTTTCTACTCCCACTTTTATCCAGCAATAATTCCCTTCGCTTATCACCCCTCCTTGGCTTTTCGTTTTCCAGCTCGTTTCGTCGTAATGAGCACCGAACTCTTTAGGGGCTTGGCAGGAAATAAGTTACCAAGTTTGATGAGATTTTTTTTCGTGTACGAGAAAGAGAAGCTGAGTCATATTATAATATGGCGAAGTTTTTCTGACGAAGTACACGGAGAAAAAGATATTAAAATTGGTAAGTTATTTACTGCTAAGTCCCTTATATTCCGTGTCCAATTCATCTACAAGATAATTATAATAGGGCATTAGTAGCCGACTTTCTCCTTCCAAAATATTAGCTACCTCTCCTTTGCTGAACTTTACATCGTATAACTCCTTCATGCTCTTCCGAACTTCCTCGTAACTCAACCCCTGAATAACCGTTTGGTATACCACCATCCGACGAACATTTTCTCCAATAATCGCCGACTGCTTCAGTATCTCCATCGCAAATTGGCGTTTGTTGCATTTCTGACATCGCCCACTCTCTACTCGTGTTTCTACGATCTTTTTAGCAGTCTTGATAAACGCCTCAACATTACGAAGGTCTTCTTGATAATGGATGTGCTCCTTTTTATCCACAACCTCTTCTCCACATTCGGGGCAGTTTTCCAATTCCAGGATTAAATGATCAGTTACATCCCTGGGGTTTGGTTCGGGTCTTCGGTAGCTGGAGGCCTCCCTTTTTTTAGGCTTCTTTTTTTCTGTTTCTTCCTCCTGCCTTCCTTCCGTTTCAGGAGCAGAAGTTGCTTGTACCTTTTTGTTGCCTCGTTTCTTCCCGAACTTCAGGATTTGGATTTCTTCCAGTTGGAGGAGTATCTTTTCCAGTTGTTTCTGATTTTCTTCTTTTATGCGAGCATTCTCTGCCTTTAGTTCTTTGTTTTCTTTTCGAACCCGATCACTTCGTTCCTTTAATCCGGGATACAAAATCTTTTCATAGTTGTGTAATTTTTGAAGTCGTTTCCGAATTTCTGCTTCTGGGATTTTTATCATTTTTAGTTGTTAAATTATGCCTAAATTATACCAGCAAAAAGCTCAATTAAAAGCCTAAATAAGCCAAAAAGTGCCACTCTACAATGTAGGAAAATTCGTTTTTTGTTTCCACATTTCCAGGACTTTGTTCCAGCTCTTTCAAGCTCGATCTCAGGCCATTCTCACCTTATTAAAACTTCTTAATCCTTTTTTTTGTTTCCTCGTGAACACGCTTAAATAAAGGACTACTTTTTTTCGTACTCGTTTCTGTCAAGTCAAAATGACTTCCAAGGCAAGCGGACAGACCGACACCTCAGTGGCCTTTCACTTTTAAAGGTGAAAACTTACTGAGGTTCAATTACTCTCAGCCATAAAAAAATATATAAAAAATCGTAAATCGAAAATTCGAGTAATGATTTTTGACTTGCAGATATTTCGGAATACTTTGTGGAAGATGTGGGAAATTACTATTGTTATTCCCCCGTCTCTTCTTCTCCAAAACCATCATTTCCCGGCTTATCGGGAAGAATATTTTCAATTGCCGCCCAATTTGAACCTTCTTTTACAGGGACGACGATGGTGACCGTATCTCCTACGTGCGCTCGGAAAAAAGTTACCGAAGCATACAGTACGTTATATGTTTTACCTTCAGAAAGAACTTGATACTGAGAACCGTCAAGAACCAGGCGTCCGGTAATTAATTTACGTGGCACAGGGGAAATTTGTTTATAAACAAATGCACCGGTTGGCTGGATAATTAATTTTAAACCGTCTCCTTCAATCAGCTTTGATTTAGAAGCATAATTTGCCGGGACAGGGTATTTTGTTCCGTTTTGGGCAATCATATTTTGCCCGTCAAAGGCACCTTCGATCACTTTCATTTCTTCTTCGGACAAAGTACTTTCCCTTCGGCTTTCTACCATTTTTTCTATTTGTACATTTAGCGCGTCCGTTTCTATCCCGAGATCTTCTGCCAAAAGCTGCATCCATTTTTCTGCAGCTTGTATCGAGGATTTTGCACTAAAAATTGACTCCCCGAGTTTTTCCAAAAGATCATTCAATTTTTCTTTCTTTTTCATGTATTTTTTTTAAATCACCTCATTATAGCATCTTTATTAAGTATTTTCAAGCTTTTTACTTTGATTTTTTTTGAGGGATTCTTAAGATTAATAAAAAATTTATGAAACCATTTATTTTATGTACGGTATTTTGTATCGGCGTTTGCGTTGGAGCCCTTGCTGAAGCAGTATTGGCAGATAAACCGGTCGATAGTAAAGTTACGGTTGAACCTCTCAAAGTTGTTCCTCAAAGGGCAAATGTGTCCGGGTTTAGAGGAAGAGGAGGCGGTTCCTGCGGATAGAATTTATCGGGATTTTAATAAATTATGTTTAAATTTTCCCTTTGTTTTAAGTATTTTTTATCGATTATTACCTAGTTAAGTATTAAGTATTTATTCCTCACTCCTTAATACTTCATAATTATTTTCCAAATGACAAAAAAATGTGACCGGCTTCATATGACGATTTTTGCAACTGCTATGGTTTTAGCGGGGGCCCTTGTGGGGAGTTTATCAATGGACTTTTTTTCGGGGCAGAAGTTTGACGCTTCTAAAAAAATCATTCGCGCAAACGGACAGACTTTTGTTTCGGTACGGAACCTGTCGGAAGAATTCAAAGTAGAGCTGGCAAAAGATAATGAGTTTGCCGTACACGGAGGAAAAACTTGGATTCCTGTTCCGGGAAATCCGGTAGAACTGGTAGTGCTTAATGAGAAAGACTGCGGAAAAAAATGTGATACCTCCCGACAGCTTACCACCCTTCGCCAAGCAGTAACCCCGGCTCTTTTGGTGCGGACAGTGGATGTAGGGGGACCGGAAGGAAAGGATTTGATTGCAAAATTCGAAATAGATTCGGTTCCTCAATTTGTATTGGGGGAAGGAATAGAAGACCATAAAACAGAATCCGGAAAAAAATTCATCGAAGATTCAGCGGAAGTTTTAATCATAAAAGATGGAGAATATTTGGTTGATAATGAAAAAGCAGGATTCCCAGTAGGGAAATTTTTGGAAGCGCCGAAATTTGCAGACGTAGATACAGAACCAAAGAAAGGAACAGGTCCGGTTCGAGTTGTAGAATATACAGATTACCAATGCCCGTATTGTAAAAGGCTTCACGATAATAATAAGGAACTGGTTACCCGTTTAATTGAAGAGGGAAAAATACAATATATATTGAAAGATTTTCCTCTGAGTTTTCATAAGGAAGCCATGGGCGCCCACACAGCGACTAATTGTGCCCAGAAAATAGGAGGCGATGAAGCTTACTGGATAATGCACGAAAAGATATTCGATACCCAACGTGAATGGAGCGGAAAAGGTCCCGGAGCGGATGCTCATTATAAGACTTTAGCTGAGGAAATGGTTTTGGATGGAGACAGCTTTGCCGCATGCATGGATGATGAATCCATGAAAGAAGAAATTCTCGCTGATCAGGAGGAAGGCCAAAAATTCGGCGTTTCCGGTACCCCAGCGCTTTTCATAGGAAAACAAATCATGCCGGGAGCAATCGGGCCGGAAGCATTTGAGCAAGCAGTTGAGGAGGAGATGGGGGATTAAAGCCGAAGGCAATTAGGCATTGTAATAAAATAACTTCCTACAATTTCGCTCAGTTTTGCGTCAGATGGGTTTTTAAAAAAGGGAAATGTATTGTCGAAGACCCTGAGCTTGTCGAATGGGGAATACTTTGAGTTTTTTTAAATATTCATATGACGTGAAAATGTGATGAAATTTTGGATGTTATTTTGTTACAATGCCTTAGCATGAAATTGTAGTCAGAAAATATGAATGTTTTGGAGCGGGCGGTTTGTGGCCGCCTGCTCCGAAGAAAAATTTTGTCCTGCTTGTGGTGTCGGGTGTTAGGAAACGGCCAGGCGGAAAGTGATCATTTCGCCATTGATAGCTTTCACGGCATTTGGCCACCCACCGTCTTTGAACTGCACTGATGCCAAAAGAGCGGCGGCTACAGCTTCTTCATACGTGAAATTGGCACTGGGTATGGCCTCAAAGTAGTAGCCGTCTTTTTGGTTGCCTTGACGACCACTCACACCGAAGATTCCACGGGAAATTTCAGAATTAAGCTGACGTTCCACTTCTTCCGCCAGATTTTTCACGGGTTCATACCTATTGAATAGATGTGCCATGATTTTTCCTTTCTCAGGTTGTGGGTAAGATGATGCTGCTCTCAGAAATGCGAGAATTCTCACATTCCCAATTCTTCCTGTGATAGTTTTGCCCATGAGTGTCCGGTTTAAATTTTCATGAGAAGTAAAGTTTTTATCGGTCAAAAA
>CAYVJW010000093.1:0-6455 GCA_964451885.1 uncultured Candidatus Peribacteria bacterium
CAAGTCCGGTTCTTAGAAGGCTGGAGCTCAGCAATGGGCTCTGGCTATTCGGCCAAATATTTGAGTTCACTGAAATCTGAAGAAATAATTGATGAAGAAGATCATGAGCACCTTTATAGTATTCTTTCAAAGAAACTACCAGACCTTATTAAAAAAATCGAATCAGAAACCATCCCGTCTAAAAAAAGAATTAAAGATGTATCTGATTCTTTTGCATACGACCTAGATTTCGAAAAAGAAGGAGATATAATACTACAAAAGTAATATCATTAATTGTTCACTGTTTATTGAATTTATACGCAATCCCACACGCCCCCTCCGTCCGACTCACCATACACGCCCCCACCGGATGCTCTGGAGTACAAGCCTTTCCAAATAAAACACAATCTGTTGGCTCACACTTCCCCTGAAGAATCTCCCCGCACCGGCAAAAAGGATTATTAACAGAAATGATATCCTTCAAGAGAGACGCATATTTAATTTTTGCATTCAATTCGTCATTTTTCGGGTCTAATCCAGAACCGGAGATTACCCCAATTCCTCTCCATTCAGAATCACACAGCTTCATGTTTTTTGATATCAATTCTTTCGCTTTTACGTTTCCTTCCGGCTTCACCACTTCATCATAATCATTAATCACCTCTTTTTTCCCTTCCTGAATCATTTTCAAAAGCTTATAAACCGCCCTGACAATCTGATGAGGGCCAAATCCAGAAATCACTTGTGGAACTTCCAGTTCATCCCAAATACCGGAACCCGTAATACACGAAACATGCCCCGGATCAATAAATCCGTCTACTTTGGATTCGTGAACCAGCACTTTCATAGGAGGCAAAATAACCTTATGGGCTGAATACACACAAATCCCCTGCCCCAGTAAATAAGCCGTCATAGGAGTTGTCGTTTCAAAACCGATTCCAAAGAAAACACGTTGCTTGTTTTCTGGTTTTAGCATCTCATCAGCCGTAAAAATCATCTTCACATCCGCTCCCTTCGTTTTTGCCTGAGCCAATGAAAACTTTGTACCCGGCACATCCATCATGTCGCCGTAAGTAGCAACCGCAATTCCTGAATCAGCCAACATTACCATCGCATCAATATCTTTTTGAGCGGTAACACAAACCGGACACCCAGGACCAGAAATAAGCCGTACATTTTTTGGCAAAATGTCCCGAATACCGTATTTCATGACCGTGTTTGTATGGCCACCACAGACCTCCATCAGTGTCACCTTGCGTGCACCAAAAGACTTAGCGATATTATGAATTTTTTCCAAATAGATGTTCATCTAAAATTTTCAATTTCTAATATTTAATTTTCAAACATTATTATGAATTGTCAGAAAGTAAGTTATACATTCCTTTCGCCCTCCCTTCATTCACCTTCTCAATCGCAAACCCCACATGTACAAGCACCCATTCCCCTACTTTACCATCAATAAAAGAAACATTCGCTTTCTTTTTTATGCCGCCATAATCAACTACGGCTATTTCACCGTTTATGATTTCAATTTTTCCAGGATAAGCTAAACACATATTTCAATTATCAACTAACAGTGAACAGTTAACAATATTATTTCTAAAGGAGCAAAAAAAACTTGATTATTTTAAAGCAACGTATTACGATCCTTAATACATAAGTTATTAATATTTGCAAATATGAAAATCCGAACATCGTTTTCACTATCCCCAATAAGTGTAGAGATGATTAAACAATATTCACGTCAAATGAATAAAACACAAAGTGATATTGTAGAAGAAGCATTAAAAATGCTTAATTATTTCAAAAAAAAACAGGCCCTGAAAAATGCTTATTTACAAGCAAATTCACAAGACTGCGATGATTTCCCAGAACTGGCTGTTTCCAGTTTCTATGAAGATTTCATACAAAATGAAAATTAAAAGAGGTCAATTAAAAATAATTTCTTTTTATCCTTCACGAGGAAGTGAACAACAAGGAATTCGTCCTGCGTTGATTATTCAAAATGATGTAGGGAATAATATATCTCCAAATACTATTGTCCTGGCTGTTTCCTCCAAATCCAAAAATCCACTGTTGGATATATTAATAAACCCATCTAAAGAAAATAAACTAACAATGGATTCCTATATAAAGTGCGATCAAATCCTCACCGTGTCCAAAAAAAGATTAATGGAAGATTTGGGTAAAATATCAAAAGACGAATTAACAATGGTAGATAAAGCCATAAAAATAAGTCTGGATTTGAAATAATTTAATGATTTTCGTTATTCAATTTCTACCTCCTTCAGCATTATCTTATCTCCTTCTTCAACCTCCGGAAACATCTTCCCGCATTTCATGCATTTAAAAACACAATGATCATGCATTTGCTGCATTATTTCAGGCAACCCTAAATGCTTACAATCATTACACAGCACCAATGCCTTCATTGAAACAACATTTATCTCCCAATCAGTAAGACGCTCCAGAACCTCCCTCATTTCCTTCGCAGGCAAATGAGCCAAATCCCCCACCTCCACCACGATAGATTTCACACTACCATGTTTTTTGGCTTCCTGGATAATATTTTGAGCAACTACTTGTTCGTGCATCATTAATAATTAGAATTAATTTTTATATTTTATAAAACGATCAATAGCCCCCCTCGCATCTTCTAACGTTCGATATTCTACTACAGTCACATCCGAACACCCGTTAATCATCCCTGAAAGCCTTTTGCCTTCCTGAGGCCGATATAAACATAAAACTTTCTTTTTCATCTCCACTGCCCTTGCAATCTCATATCCTACTCCAAGGCTCGGAGTAGTAACTTCTGCAACAACCGGATCGGAAGAAACCAACCACTCCATATCCCGATCATGAATATCCCTATCCGAAATAACCGATTCACCCCATGCAGAATAATCCTTAGAACCCACATGCTCCGTAAGGACTTCTCCATAACTTTTTAAGTATTCAATCAGCTGCGCATACAAATCCACATCATCTCTCCCTCCTCGAATAGAGCCGGCAAAATAAATCTTCATAATTTCGTTGTTAGTTTAGTGAATTTTTCCACAAAAAGTAAGCCACTTGCCCCATAGAAATCCCCCCATCCCCACAAGGAACTTCACGATTAACCAAAACCCCATTATCAACTAAAAAAGAAGTCATAATCGTGTTATAAGCACATCCCCCACTCCAAACCACCGGCAAATCCGAATTATATTTCTTCGCCATTTCCAAAAATCCTTTCGCCAAATAAAGCTGCGCATTAAAAGCCAATTCCTCCCTCGAGACCTTCCCCATATTCTCAACCAAATATTTAAACAAAAAAGTAGTATTTAAAACAAAAATATCTTCTTGTTTCTCAATTAACGGTTCAATTCCAAACATTACTCTATTTCTAATTTTTTTCACTGTTAACTGTTCACTGTCGTAGACCCTGAGCTTGCCGAATGGGAGCTTGTCGAATGGGCTCACTGATAACTGTTCAAGCATCTGCCCCCCCCTCCCCTCATAATCATTTTTATCACAAACACCCAAAAGTACAGCCACACAATCCAAAATCCTCCCACAACTCGAACTTGCTATGCAATTAAAGTTTTGCTCTTTTTGGTTTATGAAAGATTTGATTTGATGCAAAGAAAAGTGATTTTTACTTTTAATTGATAAATCTTCACGGCGGCGAAACGACGACGCCTCGCCTTCAATATGCTGATAAATATTTAATTCTCTCACACATAGTAATTTTTGAATTTCACCTACCGATAAAAATTTCGACAAAATCCCCACCAACATCCGCACCGGCTCCTTATTTGCCATATCTCCCCCCACTAAAACCTGATCCTCCAGTTTCCCAATCCGCCTGCCACAATGAAACACTTCCCCTCCCCACACATTCCCGTCCTCCCCCATTCCCATCCCATCCGCCGCAATACCGATAAAATCATCCAAACCATGCTCTAAAGCCACGGAAAACACATGCGCCTTATGGTGCTGAACTTCATGACATTCAATCCCCTTTTCCTTTGCAAACTCCTTCGCAAACCGATGGGTATTAAATTCAGGATTTTTATCACAAAGAACAACTTTCGGATCACGCCCCGTAAACTTCAAAAAACTATTCAATGTCTGCTTATAATTCTCAAAATTTTCCAAATGAAAAGTATTTCCCAATTCCTGTGAAAGAAGCAAGCAGTTACCCCTCTTCAGGCAAAAAGTATTCTTCATCTCTCCCCCCACCGCCAAAATATCATCCTCAAACGTTTGATATTTCCCGGGAACATTAATCTCCTCCGGCACATACCCCCTGCTCCGGCGAATCAATAAAGGCAAGTCCCCTATCACCTTTACAATCGAATCATCAGAAAAATTAACAATTTCGCGATTGTAATCCAAAATATGCTTCACAAACTGTTCTTCTTTTTTGATGGTAATCGGCATCCCCGGCATGTTTGAAGACGTAAAAATTATCGGCGCATCCAAATACTCAAATAGCAAATAATGAAGCGGAGCATACGGTAAAATAAAACCCAACCGATCATTCTCTGAAATATGAAACATTCCATCTCCCTTTTTCTTCAACAAAACAATCGGCCTTTTACTTGATTTCAATAGTTTTTCTTCTTCTTTCGAAGTGTGAACAAATTTTTTGATCATACCTAGATCTTTCGCCATTAAAGCAAAAGGCTTATTAGGACGATGCAGTAATTTTCGCAAATTCTGAACAACTCTCTCTTTCGTCAGACAAACAAGAGAAAACCCGCCAATGCCCTTAACTGTCACAATTTTACCCTGTTTTATTAATATTCCAACTTCATGAATCTTATTATTAATTAATTGAGGACCACACCCCTCACACACAATACCTTGCGCATGCATCCGCCTGTTTTCCGGATCCCCGTATTCTTCACAACAAGACTCGCACATAGAAAAATCCCCCATCACTGTATTTTCTCGATCAAACGGATATCCCTTCATAATAGAAAACCGAGGCCCGCAATCCGTACAACCAATATGAAAATACCCACATCGACGATTATCCGAATCAAATAATTCTTGCAAGCACTCTTCACAAACAGCCACATCCGGAGGAATACGAATACCTTCCCCCCTGTTAAGGGGGGACTGAGGGGGGTTTTGGGTACAAACATCTCTCTCTGCACCAACACTCCCCCTTATCTCAAACTCCTTCCCAATCTCTAATTCCTCATTTTCAATCTCTAATTTTCGTAGACCCTGAGCTTGTTGTAAACCCTGTCGTAGACCCTGAGCTTGTCGAATGGAAGCTTGTCGAATAGGCCGAATGGGATAATTTTTAATTGATTCCACCCTCGCCAAAACCGGAACCCTCTCCAAAATTGCCAACACCTTCCCCTTATCATCCGCCACAATCCTCACCCCCTCCCCTGTATTTTGCACAAAACCTTTTAATCCGGCTTTCCTGGCCTCACGCAAAATAAAAGGACGAAATCCCACTCCTTGAACAATACCGGTAATTATGAAGTCGAACATGACAAAATACTCTATTCTTCATCAGAAGCAATAAGGGCATCAGCTGTAAGATCACCTGAAAAACCTACAAAAACCTCATCAATAGTATCCTTCTGAGACAATCCAATCCTTTCGACAATCCTCCTACAAAATTCTTCCCGAACTTTGCACAGAAATCTATCTATATCGCTTCCAGGATTTTCTTCATTTTCAGAAATAGGCCATTCCTCAATTAATTTATTTTTGAAAGCTTTTTCAACAGGTCTCGTTACTCTTAAAATATTGGCTCTAAGTCCTTCAGGATCATCTATATTTTTCCTGATCCTATCTATCACTTCGGCAATTATTCCAGCAACAGTAAGGCGACAATCAACCGCTGCTTTTTCTGCGCTTTGCAAATATTCCAAAATCTCAACAGGTACACGATCTTTCAAGTCTTTTAGATTATCATCTAATAATACATCTCGAAACACGTTTACTAATTCCATCCCGATAATTTTTTCCATTTTTATATATGAATAAAAAAATAAATTTGGTTGCTATGTTATAATCATTTTTACATCCTTATCAAGAATTAGTAGCTTATTTTAATATTCTTTCATAATGCAAAAAATCTTCTGCTTCGGCAACGAACATATTCCCGGAGATGAAACAGCCCTCCTTCTCGCAAAAAAAATCAAACACCCAAAATTTCAGTTTATCATCACCGAAAGCCCCCACAAAATCCTGAACGAAAATGAAGAAATCATTATCATGGACGTCATAAAAGGCCTAAAAGAAGTACAAATACTGGAAAACATCGATGATCTAGAACTCTGCAACTCCCTCACCTGCCACGACCTGGATCTGGGATTTTATTTAAAGTTGATGAAAGAAACCGGAAAAATAAAGAAAGTGAAAATTATTGGATTGCCGTATGGGGAAAAGGATTTGAAGAAATTGAAAGTATTAACCGAAAAACTCGCAGTATACAATAAATAACATGTACTTGCAAGCCA
>CAYVJW010000094.1:0-6341 GCA_964451885.1 uncultured Candidatus Peribacteria bacterium
AAAGCCTTGCGCAAAAGCTTATTCATTGTATACTTATTATTTTTCGGTTAATACGCTTGAAATAAAAAGAGCCAGATGAATTTGAAAAAAAATGAAAATCTTGTACGGTTTCCACAATATCTCCAAATATCATGGAAAATTCTAAAGTTGAATGCGCCACTTTATATGGAGAAAAAAAGGAAATTGCGAAAGAAAAACTGAGTTTTAGAATTTCGGGTTATGCTGTTATTACACATAATGAAAAAATTCTGTTGGTAAAAATGCGTCGCACAAATAAATATTTTTATCCTGGAGGAGGTATTGAAATTGGAGAGGAAACTGAAGATGGAATAATCCGTGAAGTCAAAGAAGAAACGGGATTAGACGTTAAGGTTCAAAGTCTCCTACATTTTAAAGAATCTTTTTTTTATTATGATCCATGGGATACGGCTTGGCATTGCTTTCTGTTTTTCTTTAATTGCAAGTTAGTAGGAGAAAATATAATCCCTGAAACTCATGTAAATGGAGATGAAGACGAAACTCCAATATGGATAAATGCCAAGGAGTTAAAACCTGAAGATTTTCAACATCCAGCAGAGGAGGTGTTTGAAATTGTTAAAAGAAAAATGAAAACGACATTGACTTCTTGAAACTTGTTGTTAAAATAGGTTCGGTAGTTCGCACAGAACTCCTTCCCAATAGGGAAAACCTTCTTACTCTTTTATGAGAGACAGCAAAATGTCTGAACCGAATGTCGTTGGAAATCCACAAGACTGGAAAACCATTCATGAGTTCGTGCAGTGGAAAATCCAAGTTCACAAAAATGATGAACATTGGCGAATCGTGAATTTGGGAGAGAGAGGTGAAGAAAAGTTCTACATCATCGCCCCAAAAGGGGCGTACGGTACTCCACACAAGTTCAAAGACCCTCAATTGGCACTGCCGATTCCTCCCAATTGTCGTTATGTTGATGGAAAAGGGGAACAAATCTCTCCTGACCAATCCATTGGTGGAGTGATTGTGAAGGACGGAAACGGTCAAGTTGTTGCTCGTTTGAGCCTCTCAAACCCTGAGAAAAGGGAGGACAACTGGGTGATTGGAGATAATGGAGAATTGACCTACAAAGGACAAACATATCACCTTCGGACTCTCTACATGGAAAATAAGCACGAAGTGACAAATTACATTGCCTACTTCTGGCTGACTCCACGGGAAGACGGAACGGTCAAAGTCCTCGAACCCGAAGACCTGCCTCTCTAATGAAGAAGGTTGATGGTAGAGGGAAACGTTGTTTTACGCGCTCCCTCTACCCAACCCCACTAAAATATTCAATTACGCCTGTAACCCAAAAACTCCAATATCCCTCTGAATCTTCCCATGCAAAGACTTCACAATAGCCGAATTAACCTCATTAGAAAGGTCAATAACCGCCCGCTTTGGCAGACTCCCACCACCCTTTTGGTGATAAATCCCATAATCAGCATTGAAAGCCAAAACCCCGGACTTATTCGTCACGGCTTTAGTTTTGTTATCCTGCAAATTCCCCGTCCATCGTAAAACCGAAGGATTTTTAGGCGTTTTTTTATAATATCCCCACCGTTTTTCACGAGCCAACTTCGTACTTTTGGCTAACGGCTTCCACTTCGGACTTTTCTGCGTATTTCTCCCTTTCTTCCGAAAAATTGCATCCGTCCTTTTCTCCACAATCTCCAAAGATTCACCGAAAAAATCTTTCATATTCTGCAAATTAGCAACCAAAACCCGAAGATTTCGAGAAAGTTGAATATCCCCCTCAACCGCAAATCTAATCAATGCCATTTCAAAACAGGTTAATAAGAATCATCCACACTGAATTTATTCTCTCCCGAAGTAATACCACTCCCGACAATCGTCCCAGCCGTACTTTTCGCCACCCTAGAAAATTCATCTCCACCCGTATCAATCAACCTCAAAGGATGAGCTTTGTCCGTAAGTCTCTGAAGCAAACTTTCACCTTCTTCCACTTTTTCATAACCGTCCTTATTGGACTCCCCTGAATCGGCCCCATATTCTTTGATTAAAAGATACCCGGAAGCAATCAATTCTTCTGCCCGTTTCAGCATTTTTTCTGCTTGTGAATTGGTGAATTTAGAACCGCTTAGTTGGGAAATATCATAAACAGAAGCCACATAAGACTGAACCACGCCATTTGCCTGTTCCAAATACGCTTCAATTACAGAATCAAGAACATTCTGATTTCCATCAAAACCTGATTCTGTACGAACTCGTGCAGCAGTTGAATAAGTCATTTTCTTTGCGTTAAATTAGAGACTCTGAAGTAATGCTCTCAAGTCTTCATTTTTAGCGTCAGAGGCAAAATCTTGTCCTGAAACCTGTCCTTTTTCTTCCAGGGCTTCAATCAGTTCTTCTTTCGACATTCGAGAGGCTTGTTTTTTTGTTTTTTCAGGATTTTTCGCTTGCTTTTTAGGAACTGCTTTTGTTTCCGTGGGACTGTCGATTTTGAGATACGGATCTGCCTCAATTGCTTGAAACTGGTCAGGATTAACTTCTACCGTAGAAGGCAAAGTACTGAAAGTAAATCCTGCACGAAATCTTTTTCCGGCAGGATGATTCGGGTCACGTAGACGAACAGTAATAGTTGGCATGGTGTAAGTGGTTAATAAATACCCAATCGAACAGACAGTACTTACAAAACTGAAAACAGCCTGCGGCTGCCTGCTCTCAGGACATTTATGTCTATCCTTGTGCTTTGAAAGCCTGTCTCCAATCTCCAAAAGCAAAGTTGAAACGTGAATCAACTCCGTAATGGATTTTTTTCCTCCAAAAGAGTTCAGGGCTGTTCGGCTGGTCCAAAGACACAAACTCCAAGTTTTTTCGGTTTTGGTAGATTAACGGTTTCACGGGTCGGGAAACGAGGTCGAGAACGTACCACGCTGAATTCGCCCCATTGTTAGTCAAATACGGATTAACAATAAGCTCTAATTCGCCTTCAAGTTCTCGGTCAGCATCACGGCTTTTCGGAAAAAGCAGTTCTTTAGCCGTAAACCGCAAGGCAGTCGGAACGACAATGTGTGAAGGAATAATCCCGGACGGATTTCCTTTCTCGTCCTTGAAGTTTCCCATAGCCGTAATGACCTCCTTTAGCGTAGCTGAAGCCAACGCCTTACCTGAAGCAAGGTAGTTGGATTGAGTTCCGCTATCTGCTTCACTATGGTCGGTATCGAAGAAATTCTGACCGTCATAACACGTTTGTTGGTGTCCGTTTTCAACGGTATTCACCAAAATCGTGTCATAGGACTTTTTAGCGGCTCCCGCCATTCCCTGAACCCGAATCTTGATTTGACCGTACTGATCATCATCCAGGGCGTTTCGGTCAACGCCAATGGTGGCTTCATAGTCTTTATTTTTGACCGTAAAACTATACTCATTGAGGGATTTGACCTTTCTTTCGTCCAACCACTCGGTAAGCATGGGGGTTTCCCCAAGCCACGCATATTCTTCCGAACTTTTATTGGAACGAATTTCGGTGGTTATGTCTTGAAAAAAGGTTTTGGTATTCTGAGTGCCTTTCATAAACTCCGTTCGAAGTCCGGCAGTCAGAAGTTTTGGAATATCACTTTTGGTAAGCATTTTAGTAAAAATTACGAAATAAAAATTTCGTCTATGCAGTGTTGTTGCCTGTCATCCGAAGCTTTAGCGTAGGATGAAAAGGAATTAAGGAAATAGAGATTACGCTCCTGCAGCCGCCACATTCCCAACATAATTATCAATGTTGATGTAGGCTTTATTGGCAGAAACAAATTCCACAATCTGACCAACAGTGATCTGTGGATTTCCTGTGTCGGACGTGACAGTCAAGGTACTGTCATCAGTGACGTTGTTCAAATAAACTTCATCTCCAACATTAGCTTGTGCAATCGTATCGGAAATATCCACGAGGAACGTGCCTTTTCTGTCAATCTTACAGACTTTGTCATTGGTGGAATTATTGACGGTTTCATGAGCGATTCCTGCGAAAATATCACCGTTGGCAAGCGTAATGGTCGTGCCGTCATTGGTCTGAAGTTTTCCGCTGGTTGCGTCAATGATAGTCGGAGAACCTTTGTAGATAATTTCTTCGTCAACTACCGGGTAGGCTTGGATGTGACCGTCCTTTCGGTCGATTTCTGAAATACTGGTTCGAGCAGTCATTTTTTAATGATTAATGAAATAATGAGTTGTGCTCGCCTTGCAGTGTTTAGAAAAAATCAAAAAGTAGCTGTCTTTTCGTAGGCATTGTAGGCCTCGACAGCTTCTTCCTGGGTGAGATGAAGCTTGTCCATGAAAAATTTGATCTTGTCAGGGTCGGGTTGCGGAGGTGTATCATTACTATGTCCCAATTCTGAAGCGGATAATTTTTGCAGTTCATGCATCAAACCTAAAAATTTATCGGCTTGATGTTCGGAAAGAGACAAGGCAAAGTTCACGAATTTGTCTTGGGATTTTGGGAGAATCAGCCCCTTTGGATTTGATTCAGTGAAAGACAGGCTGTGAACACGCCTGGAGAGTTCTGCTTTTCTAGCTTGTCGCACCAGTTTGGCGGTTTGAGAAGCCATGTTTTTGAGGGTTTCGAGTTCAGAAGCTTTGATGGTCACTTCTTCTGATTCCGAAGCCTTGATCTCCTCCGTAGAATTCTCTTTGGAGGAATCTGTAGTGTCATCAGTAGAATCATCATCCTGCGCTAAAGCTTCGGATGACAGGTCTTCTGAGGACTCTTCTGTGTCATCTTCACCTTTCGAGTCGGCAGGTGTGGAATCATTAAACTTAGCCAGGCATTCGTCATACGCCTTTTTAAGTTCGGGAGTCCGGTCTGATTCGGGCAAAGCGATAAACGCTTTTTCCAATTGGTCTTTTTGGTCAGTTGTTATCACTTCCAGTTCTGCGAACTGACCGATTAAGTCGAGTATGGTTTTCATTTCTGAAGAATTAAAAAATAAGAGAGGTTGAGAAGATTCAGTAAAACTATCTTTCTGTTTCGGTAACTGGCCGGTTGCTTCTTCGGTCGCCATTAAAGGCTGCATAGCCTTAAAAAATGGTCGATTTGTGAACGCACCGCCAATCAACAAATTTTGGATAGTTTTTCCGGTTTCTTCGTCTGCCTTTTTGAATACAAGTTCGGGAGAGAAATATTTATATGCTCCTTCTGTGAGAAGGTCAGCTCCTTTTTTCGTAAGTTCCACGGTAGCAAATAAAGCATCTTTGCCTTTTAAATACAGGTCTTTGAACCAGCCCAATGCTTTGTGGTTCGGTTCGTGGTTTTCGTCTACGGCAAGGTCAATACCACGCTTTCTTTCGTGAAAATTAGTCACCACGTCCTGAATAGTTTTGTGCGTGACTTCGACTTTTCCGTAGAGTGCATGATTCCATTTCCCCACACGCATAATCTGAATATTTACCCTGTCACCGGCTTTGAAGTTTTTTTCTTCAAAGCGGAGGGTAGAGAATAGTCTGATTCGGTCTTGGATTGTTATCATCGGGAGAATGGTTATTTCTCCGTCTTGTGCAGCCTGTCCACCGAAGCCTTGGCGTAGGTGGATGTTGAAAGGTTGGAGCTAAAACTTCTCGGGCAATCGTGTGTCTATTTCGAATTCGGCCTCTTTGCATGAATCGCTTATAGCTTTCATCCGTTCTTTTACGACTCCGAAGTGATGAAGGTAGAAATCTATCGCTTCTTTTTTGCTGACTTTTTTCCTAAATTTTCCGTCATTCATCAGGTTCATCTTATTCGTATTGTTTATGGTGCTTCGTTTTTCTTTGTGTTCTTTGAGAAAATCCTTCGCCATATCCAATGCTCCGAGCATTTGAAGCTCAAAGGGCTGACCTCCGAATTGGAGGTTCATGTTTCCTTCTTTGTCTACCCAAACGCTGAGGATTGCGTGTTTTTTGGGGCTTGGAGCAGGGTCTTTCATGTAATAAAAATACGATTTATGAGCTTGGTTAAGCGCTTGTTGGTTAATTTGTACACTGGTGGCTGAAAAAATGCCAGGAAAAAATAGGATTGGCGAGGTTGACAAATAAAAAAAACTTGACATTCTACATTTCCTGGTATATAAAAGAGTAGCCTGTTTCTACCTCTAACTTTTAGACGGCTAGAGATGACAAAAAAAACTGTACAACCACTCTGTTCATAGGAAGAGCGTAGGTTGTCTATGCTCTTTTACAGAACGGAATAAATGGAGGAAAATGCCGAAGAACAAACATAAATAAAACTGTCGAAGTTGACTTGACATCTAACGTTTCACAACACAGAAAGGAAACAACATCATGTAGAACAATAGCCTAACGGCAAAAAAATTGAAATCGAAGATTTCAAAAAAAGAATA
>CAYVJW010000095.1:0-6193 GCA_964451885.1 uncultured Candidatus Peribacteria bacterium
AATATACGGTCTTTAAGCCGATTCTGCTAAGTGTGCACTGATTAATCGCTCCCCAGGTGGAGTTCCTCCCGCACCTCCAGCTTGTGCTTGTTGTTTATCCCATTTCCAGATGTCTTCTAATTTTTTCTTAAGGTCAGTTGCAGACATTTTGCTTAATCCAGCATTTTCCAAACCTTTATTGACTTGAGGTAGCATTTGGTCAGCAACTTTTTGAAGACTTTGTTCTTCAAATCTACCTCGTTCCGTTGTACCCAGTCCAGCTCTTTTTAAATTTGCTGCCAATACTTCTGCATCTGTTTCTTGTTGAATTCTAGGAGCAATTTCTTGCATAACTTCTCCACTAAATTCTGCTTCAACAATATTTCCTCCTTGTTTCAAAATAATAGGAGTTGTTTCTTTTGCTCCTCCCGCTGCTGCCCCTGCTGCTGTAGCTCCCCCTGCCTTCCCTGACTTCAGAGCGCCAATGCGATTTAACATAGCAGTATCAACATCTGATATATCTTCCAATCCCTTTTTAATTGCTTCACGTTGTACCACAGCGTTCGTTCCTGCAGCTTGAAGCTTTCTAAAGCCTTTAGCATTTAGCATGGTCTGGAATACTGTTTTTTGTTTATCTACCCCTAAATCAATAGCTCCAAGATCGTGTGTTTCAAGGGCTTTGATGAGCTTTTCGGTATCATCTTTGTTCCGATTTTTAATTCCTCCGACTGCCGAAGTGAGCCCGCTTGTGCCAGTATTTGTTATTCCCATAAACTTCTCCAAACTTTCCCTTCCTTCTTTCCCTACTTGTGACGTAGCAGTACTCATAACAGAAGGAATATTTCTCAAGCTCCCCAAAGTAACCCCCTCCATCGCACCAGCCGGCATCCGTATCTGCTCCGCCCCCCAAGTAGCCACATACCCCCCCATAGCTTCGCCTGCTGCTTTAATCTTATCCGTAATCATTTCCGCTACCAAAGATCCCTTTATCGCCCAAAAGGCGGTTTCCCAAAAAATAACTACGGTACCTATTTTCCACATGAGGCCATATACATTATCTCCTACGAATTGTTTAAGCGGGCCTTGCGGATCAAGAAAAATTATACCTTCTTCATTTACGTAGGAAGAAGTGTCCATTGCAGAAATGAGGATAAATGTTAGACAGAGCACTGCTGCAATTTTTAAGGGCATTATTAGATTTGTCACAATCTTTTCTTTAATATTGAAGTCTCCTCCTCCCTCTGCTCCCAATATAGCTCCCGCTACCAGAACCGGAGAAAAGATCATGGCAAGCCAGAGAACAAAAACCCGACTTAGTAGGGCTATAAATATTGCTACCAACGCTATGAGAAAGGCCGTTCCTAAAACAGCGGAAAATAAAACGTTTGATACGACAGCAGTCATGCTTTCTAGTTGTGCGGCCAGAGCAGGGAGTTTTTCCAGATGCTGAAAGTGGACGGCGAACGCAAGGAAGATATTTTTCTTTTGGGAGCTGATACCCGACAAGTCCTTTAATTTGTCCTCGGACTCAAAGCATAATATTCCTTTTGATTTATCACCATTGCTTTGGCATAATAATTCATCTATCCATTCGTAAAACTTCTTACATCCTTCAGCACCTTCTTCGCAGCTTTTACCCTCTCCATCGGATCTAACATTCAGTAGCTCTCCAATGTTCTTTTCTTTTATTCCTTTGTCGGAAATAGACAAAATGGAAATAGTTCCTACGTTTACCGCATCGATAACGGTTACAAACATAAGTAATGAGAAATTTACAGCAATCATAGCAACGATTATCTTGGGAAGCTTTTCTTTGATAGTCCAAGCACCGCCCCCCTCTCCTCCTGATACAGCGGCAAATGTGTTTGATGCTGAAAGAAAAAGAAGCGCGAAAACAAAGCCAAGATAGGTGACGTTTCTCATAAATCTCCACAGAGGAAGAATAGCCTCCATAGCTCTGTCTCCAGTAATCATTTCTGTTCCCAGTAAATCTCCCGAAAACTGTATAATAAGCAGGGATAAAGCGGTAAAAAGTTGGATCACAACAGATAAAATTGAAGCAAGGCTTTGCAAAGCATTATCTTCCGCAGCATAAGCCACAGCCGTAGGATCAAGAACCTGCGAAACAAAAACCACGCCAAAAACTAGGCAGAAGAAATGAGATATTTTTATTCCTCCTTTTTTTATATTGAGATTTTTTAGCAGAGATCGCATTTTTTTGGATTTGGCGGAGTTTGATTAAAGATAGGAAATTGTATTCATTTGGAATTGAATACAAATAATCCTAGTATTTTAACATAAAGTGAGGTAAAAAACTAGCAAAGCGAGTTGACCGATAAATTGTTTTATGTCTTATATAGAAAGAGGTAATTGTGCAAATCTTTCAAAAGAACAATTCCATCCGTTGATTTAATATTTCCTCTGAGGAATAAAACAATTCCCGAATCTTCCCGCAAAGATAAAAACTCCCCATCACAAATATTTTTCCGCCTGATTTTTGAACTAATTCGAAAGCCTTTATAGGATTTTTCTCCATTGTTCCTGTTTTTAATTTTTCCTGTAAATAAGAAGCCGGCCAAAATTCCCTTTCTCCCGAAACTTCTGTCCAAATTACTTCATCAAAATAAGGAAGGATGATTTTGAAACTTTCCGGATCATGATTTTTTGCCATGGCGAAGATGCCTATTTTTTTTCCTGTGATTTTCTTAAGTTTTGGAAGTATGAATTCGAAGCGGTCTTGAGAGTGGGCGCCGTCTAAAATAATTGTATTCCCCTTAACAGGGGGGCTTTTTAACTTCTCCCACCTTGCGGGCAACTGCGCCTTTGCCATCATAAAATCATTCTTCCCTAAAACTTTTTCACAAATTCTTCTCGCTATTTTTTTGCATAATTTGGATTTAACGCCCTTCATAAACTCAATATCAGAATGAGCCTGATCTTTTAGTATTGAATAATATTTTTGTTCAAAACTAAGATTTAAAACAGAATCCTTGGTAAAAATACCGGCTTTTTCTGCGGCGAGTTTCTCAATTTTGTTTTCGAAAAACTCCAGATGGTCATTTCCTACGAATGTCAGCGCCGAAACACGCTTCCCCCGGACGGCATTCACCGCGTCGAGCCTACCTCCCATCCCCACTTCACAGATTAAAACCTCTGCCTTGGCTTTTTGAGCAGCTAAGATTCCTGCCAGCACAATGGCTTCATAATATGTGGGGGGAATCTTCAATTTTTTAGCTATTTTTTTTATTTCCAAAATATTTTCCTCGAAATCCTCTTTTGAAATCAACTGTCCGCCTATTCGAATCCGTTCGGTTACTACCTGAATATGCGGAGACATTAGACAGGCTGTCCTAATCCCCTGCCCTTCTAATACATTCTCCACTAGGGCACAAACCGTCCCCTTCCCGGCCGTTCCCCCTACCACGACCCGCCATTTAAAATATTCATCCGGCCGTTCGAGTTCATCAAGTATTTTGTTTACTACTTCCAATGTTGGTGCTTTGCCTTTGCGGAAAAACTTTGCTTCGGAGGCAAGTTTATTGAGCCAGTTCTGTACTTTCTCGAAATTATTCATTTCATTAATCATTAATTTTCAGTACCACCACCTCCGGCGGATTAAAAAGCCTCGCCCTCGTTCCTACCTCCCCCACTCCGCAGGTTACAAAAATTTTTGTATTTTCCAGATTGTACAAATGGCGGTTCATGCTTTTTCCGTGCTTTGTGGGAATTATAAACGGCAATGCGCCGATCACCGGCAGGCGGATTTGGCCGCAGTGGGCGTGACCGGAGAGGATCAGGTCGGGAATATTTTTCTTATCTAAGTCATCGACAATATCCGGGGAATGGGCCAGTAGAATTTTTGGTTCATCTCCCGTATTTTTAAATGTTTTTTCCAGATCATGAAACCCCGTATCATTGTCATCCACCCCTAATATCCAAAGGCCTTTTTCTTTCCAGAAGTAAGACTGGTTTTTTAACTCCTGAATTTCTAATTTCTTAAGCGTTGCAGATATATTTTGGCTTCGAATTGTATTTTCCGGTTCAAAAATATCATGGTCATGGTTACCGAGAGTAGCTATTTTTAAAGGTACTTTTATATTTTTTAATGGGGATAGTTCTCCAGTAAACCTATCAGCCTCCCCGTAGATAAAATCTCCCGCAATAAAAACTGCTTCAATATCTTCCAATGTATTTATCCGATCAACCAGACGCTGCACCCATTCTCTTTTCTTAAAGGGGCCGACGTGGATATCGGACAAAAGCACTACTTTCATACGAGGCAATGAATCGTCTTTAATAGCAAACTCCCGGACTACTAATTTTCGGGGTTCAATAATGCTCCCGTAAGCCATTACGCTTACCATTAATATCCCAATAGCAAATACTACAAATTTTCGCAGGAATGAAATCTTTTTCCGCCAAATACATATACATCCGGCTAAAATCCCTGTTATAAGCATGAATAACAAGGTTTCATAGAAAAAGTATGACAAAGGATATCCATAGATCATAATATAGAACTTAGTTGGTAGATGGTAGAACTTAGATATTTTAATGACTTAGGGCGAGAGACAAAATAACTTGAACATGTTATTTTATCTCTCACCCTTAGTTGGTTCAATAGTCCTAGGCTATTGAACCAACTATAGCTTTCTTTTATTTTTTCCTAAAAAATCCAAAAATTTCGGAAATAGTCTTATGGATGTGTATGAGAATCTTTATTGGCCTTTGGATGTATTCGATAAAAATATCACTCAGGTCATCTGCTTTTTGTAAAATCCTCGTCAAGATTATCAACGGGCGTACAAAAAAGACAATCAACACTAAAAATCCAAACCCAAAACAGAGCTGCATAATTTGTGTGGCATTTTGTATTAAGTAATCCATAAGTGCTTCTATTATACCTTAAAAAATAATTTTTATCCAGATTAATTTTTCTCATTTTCTTATCACATAAGTAATATCCTCCCCGTCATCATTATTAATCGTCACATCGAGCGGATAAGCTGAATTCATATGCATGTTTTTTACTTTAAATCCCATTTTTGCAGCAATTACTGTTCTGCCTTTGGCTTTTTCGGCAATGAAATTTGCCAAATTTTTCGCGCCTTTTCCTCCTTTTGCGTTTGAGCAGGAAACTAAAAGAATCACCGCATCGGTAGTTAACATGCTCAGATATTTTTCTATTTCATCATCTAAAACGTCAATATCATACGTTTCATCTTCTTCCGTTTCTCTTGCTACTGGGTCACTGCCACCAAAAGAACACTGTGTTTTTGAACCATGACAATGAAGCACCAATGAACTAATGCTAGGGGTATTCTCGATGGGATCATAAACATGATGTTCCCGCGAGGCTACAACAACTTTCGTATCATAAACCTTTCTCATTCTATCGAAAAAAGTGCGGCTTTCTTCTTTAATAAAAGCTTCCGTTCCATCTTTGGCTGGATAAACAATGAGCGTATTTGGTTTCTCCGTATCATTAAAAATTGATTTTTTTTCAGTTTCTATGGCTACTCCTATCTGATCAGTCGGAATCCCCAGGAATGTGTATCTTTCAGACCATAAAGTAACCTCATTAATAAATTGATCTTTTTCCCGAATATCTGCGAGAGGGGCAAGAGCAGCTGTTTGTTCAGCAGTAACTTTATGTTTTTCCAGTAATATAATGTCGAAAGTATTAAACTCTAAAGCAGCAAGTTTTATGGCATACTCAGCCCTTATGCCATAGCTCCTCAGCTGCACAATATCAGCTCCACTAAATAAGTTCGTCTCAGCAAGCGCTTTTGCGTAATCAATCGTTGAGCCAAATTCTTCTATTTCTCCGGAAAAAGTAATTGAATACTGAACAGTTGAATCATATTTTTTTAGATTCTTTATTTCAGACTCACTAAGAAGCTGTATCCCCTGTTCGTCTTTAAAAACTTTTAATTCTTCACTAAAGACACTATTATCCCAGGCTTCGCCCATATAAATAGCCGCAGCGGTCACAACCGCCCGGCTGAAATTCCTCACATCAAAAAAAATCATTCTCTTTCCTTCGCTTTGTTCGTCACAGCATCTACTTGCTGTGTTTTCGATACTATCTCCGGAATGATCTGAATTATCTTCCATCACAAGTATAATCTTCTAATGCATCTCCTATATTCATGCAAAAGCATGATTGTCCGGTTTAAATTTTGGCCGAAGGTCAAATAAAAAACGGAAAGCC
>CAYVJW010000096.1:0-6175 GCA_964451885.1 uncultured Candidatus Peribacteria bacterium
TGATCGTTTTGGCGGTGATGTGGCTTAATTATACAGTCTTATTGGGTCACACCCCCTAAAAAAAGACTAGATACTACACCAGAACAGCCCATACTGGCTTTTAAGGATCAATTAATATCAGTAGAAAAGCAATTTCCTGATCACACAGGGAAAAGGCTACAAGCTCTTAATAATGCCTATAAGAAATTGAAAGCCGAAGAACAGTCGAAATTTTTGGTTTCATATAATTCTAATGAAAAGATCCAAAATTGGGCTAAAGATGTAACGGAATCCATGCTGAAAAACAATGAGCCTCAAACAGTACAAAAACTTATATCTCAGATCATAATTCCAGCTTCCAGAGTTTTGAGTACCGTTAATGGAATTATTCAAAAACACGAAGAAAAAAGAGCACAAGAGAATACATCAATAATTACTTCAAATCCTAACGATAAAACTCGAACATCTCCAAGAAGAGATTTAGAGAAACCTTCTGAAAAAATTGTTTCCACTGAATATAGTAATCCGCAGACTTTCTCTACTCTCAGAGCAAAAGTAATTTCAGCTTCTGAAATAGCAGATGAAACAGATCCAAGAGAAAAAATCAAAAAAGAAGCTATGGCTTTCCTTGTCTCAGCCCCTGAGGTATTATCACAGTTTTTACAAGAACAAAATGATACGAAAAAAGATGAAAAAATTGCAGAACTAAAGAAAATACAGAATTCATATAAGACAAAATTTGAAAACGCAGGCTTCTTAGACCCTGCTTTTGATTTTGAGATGTTGACAGTTGATTATTGGGAGACTCTCTACACGGTGCTAGAACGAGAAGAGCGCCAAGCTTTGAAACATGGAAATGATTTTTTACAAAAAGTTATTCCAGAGGAGGCGGATGTTGTTTTTGTTAATATGAAAAAATCTCAAGATCGAGTTGTATATGATCTCAAAAAAGGTCCCTTGGACTATCAGCTCATTTTTATGAATGATGGTCGGATAGGTTTGGTACTTACTTCTAAGGTACACAAAAAAAGTAAGATAGGTTTTTTTAAGCAGTCGCTTGGATTTAGCATAAATAAAAAGGAATACTTGCAACGACAGGTTTCTTTGGCTGATCTGCGCGATCCGGCTACATTTGATGTTATGGCACGAAATCCGGAACATGGTGATTTGGACGGGGTGTTAGGCACTATAGATAGGATTTTTCCAGATTTTAAAAGGGAGCCAAGTGGAAAGGATAAAGAAAATCACAAGATTTGGGAGTTTGAAAAACGACTCACAGAATTTAAAAGTAAATTATGGAAAAGGAAGAGAGACTATGAAAAAGGGGAAATTTCGCCAGAAATTATGACAGCCCATCTGAAAGAAGTACAAAAATATGTAGCGGAGGCAGTGAGACTACTGTTTGATGTAAAAAAAGAATCTCCTGAAGACGTGAGAGGACATCTTGCCAATTTACTTCAATTCGGATACGAACCAGCTTTAGATCTAGCCATACAACAGGTAAGGAATTTGCCGGAGCTTGGGGCTTTGGATTTTAGCAGTGAGTTCACCCGGTATTCAGGGAGGATGCTTCACAATGAATATCAAGTTTCTCTTCAAAGGGAAAAATTAGATCGAAAAAGTCTGAATGAACTTGGATCAAGAATCTCAGGATTCATTCAACTATCCGCGGATAAACAAGAATTTTTTCGGATAATGGCATTTTCACCGTCTATGCATGGGATTGACCAAACTCAGTTTGTAAAAGGATTGGATAAAGTGACACAGGAGACCTTTAGAAGTTTCAAGGAGTTTGTAGAAAATAATTCTAACGTGCTTAATAACGCCGAAGATTTACTGGCTTTTACCAAATATTCTGCAGGGTTAAATAAACCTCAATTTAGTGCTTTTGGCGATTATTACAAAAAAGAAACGCCTGACGCACAAAAAATGAATCAACTAAACAGTTTGCTCAAACAATATTCAGATACAGATATGGAATACGTTGATAGTTTCATCTTTGAAACATTGGAAAAGAACAAAATAGATTCCTTATTATCCCAAGCAAGAGCATTAGAGAGCAGGTTAAACCCTTGGGACATATCCAGTTTATTGTCAGAAAAACCAGAGGCCAGTACAGAAGCTTTGTATCGAATTAAACATTTGAATGTCGATAACTTGGAGGCTCATTTTGCGGTCATTATGACATGTTTCGAGGATTTGGGGCGGAGGGAACTAGTTTTGTTGAAGCAGATTTTAAAAAATCCTTTGCAAAGAGAGACATTGCGAAAATTAAAAAATTCTGATCGAGCAGAGAGATTTGACGACGCGGAAGATGCTTATGATTTTCTTTCTACTTTGTCTCGGGTAAAAACCAAACAAGAAATGGATTATCTGAAAAGGAAGAGTTCTGACGGACGTATTATCGATTCATATATATTCGAGGAAACACAAAAAACAACTGTCCAATATCAAGCCGTATTTGAACAAGTGGAGGCCGGTGCGGTAGACCTTTCGAATTGGAAAAAAGCAAGAGTTTTTAATGCCTTGATAGGGAGAGGTGTTACACCTGCTGTGGTATTGGAGCTACTGCCCTCTCTTAACAGAATCGAAGATCGTGTTCAAGTGAAGATTGTTGATATTTTGTTAACCAAGGATAATGCTAGAACATTAGTAGCAGAGGTGATAGACTGCAAAGCTGATTGTGTCGCTATTAACTCTAAGGGAAATCTTGATGACATGCTTTTCCAGATCTTGGGGAAAGGAATTGAGATTTCAGATGTAGGTCCTCTCATACGAAAAGTTTCTAGCCTTGAAAATAATCCTCTTCGGAAGAATCATTCGGATATTTTTATGGAAATGTTGGATAAGGCAAGTGATGCCAATGAAAGTATACTGGTGATCGATCGGTTAAATGACGCCAATTTTATTCGTACTATTCAGCCTGTTGTTTCGAAGGCTTATCCAAATTTAGGGGAGAATACCAAACCAGATCTTATTGCCAGTTATTTTCGCATGGATGTTTCTCCAACAGAACTTTCCACCCCCCGAATCCTGGCTCGTGGCCTCAGTACTTTTTTGAATAAGGCTAATGCCGATTCTTATGATTTTGCGACAGATCCGTCACACGAAAAATTAGCTACTTTCTTGGATAAAGAGACTGTCCTTGCCAAAAAAGAGCTTAATCCTGCGCATATTGCTTACATTCTTAATATAATGCCAATTTCTCCAGAAGAACTTACAGAGAAGGCCGAAGAATTACTTAAGAGTGATAATCCTACACTTCAATCAAAAGGAGCCATGCTACTTATTGGGATGGGACATAATGTTGATCGTTTTGATATGCCAACGGTACAAAGAATTGCTGAAACCGGACTAGGAAGGAGATTGACTAAAAGAGATAATTTAGACAAAAAAATAACTTCATCTCAACTTAGCTATATGAAGGGGGAAGATATTCCATTAAGTTTATACTTTTCTTTTCTTATTGCACTTGATCAGGAAGGCAAAGTTGATAATCCTGGAGCATTCGAGGCAAAAGTAGATCAATATAAACAAATAGAGAACCAACCAGTGTTTGAAGGACAGTTCTTGGCCTTAAGCCACGATGAGAATGATAAAACACATTCTTATCTGTTTGCAAATGATTCTTTTAATACTACTGCTTTCGAAGATTTCGCAGACTTGCAAGATAGAGAAAGTGAAGTTTTGCGTCATGGAAAAGATAATGAAACATTGGAAAGCATGTTTGTAAAATTAGAAAAAACAAAAGGCGATTTGACGTTACTTATAGGGGGGCATGGTAATCGGGATGTTATTTCTTTTGGAAGCCAAGAATTTCAAATGAAGCAGCTTTTTGAGCGTTTGGCTAGGCGAATTGAAGGGGATTCAGAACATAAAACGAAGGTTATTTTTAGTTCTTGTTATAGCGGATATAATATTAACTTGCTCAATAAAATGTGGGAAAAGGACCCACGCACCAAAGGGAAACCTATCATGATGCTCTCCAGTTCAAGCGAATCGGGTTCTTCAGCCAAAATGGCTGTTGATAGTTGGAGCATTCAAGCACAGAAAAATAAAAACGCGGGAACGCCCCTCACGTGGAAAAATCTCTATCATGGTATCGAAAGTAGAAGTTATATCATGAGTAAAGGATATAGACTGAATAGTAATATGACGCTGTATATCAATGGGAAAAGATTGGGTTAGAACGGATTTTAAATCCACTTTTCGCTTGTTTTAGCCAATAGCCCCCTTTTCGTGTCTAGAGCCCATCCCCTCATCAAATAAATTTACCCATTTTTCTATCAAAGTAAAATAACGTTCAGTACTGTACAAGTAATCGATGCAGCTTTCCTATCAGATTTTCGTGCTTTCTAAGGAAATTATGAAACTCAGAAAAAGTTCGAAGCTCGCCTTTTCGGGTGTACCAATAGATTGAAGAAACGGCATTTTCGATGCAGCCTGTGGCACCCGTGCAATAACTGGGTGTCATTGACTATGAATATTGAAAATCTTCACGCACTATTTTGTGATTACGCACTTGCGTTCAAAGGCAATACTCCCCGAACTATACGCTGGTATCGGGAAATTTTTAGCGGATTTCAGAAGTTTGCACAGATTACCGACCTATCCGAGTTCACACACAAACTTTGTGAAGATTGGGTATTCTGGAGTCGATTAGAAAAAAAATTATCCGCTCAGACAGTTAAAAATAGAATGACCGCCATGCGGCTCTTTTGTAATTTCCTTGTGGAAAGAGGACATTTGGCAGAAAACTATTTTAAGACGATAGAGCGTCCGAAAGTTCCGAAACGCATCCCAGTTCATTTATCGAAAGAACAAGCCTTAGAACTCTTACAATGGGCTAAAAACATGCCCTATGCTTTTGATTTCGAGAGACCTCGGGCAACAGGCATCATTGCGACATTTATATACACAGGAGTTCGATTACAGGAGCTCATAAATCTAAAAGTGACAGATATTGATTTTGACCAGAAAATTTTGTGTGTCCACGAGGGCAAGTGTCAAAAAGACAGAATTATCCCCATGCATCCAAAGCTCATAATATTTCTGGAAGATTATCTCAAAGACCGAAAACGGCTAAACAAAACCTGTCCGTATTTCTTTACTGCTCTCCGAAACGATACCGCTTTAAATGTAAGAGTGATACGACGCTTGTTTAAACGCATAAAAGAACGGTCAAAGATACACTTCTATCCCCACATGCTACGACATACATTTGCCACCCTTCTACTTGAGGGAGGGTGTGATATTTACTCGCTCTCGAAAATGCTCGGACATTCGGATATAAAGACGACTACGATTTATCTCACGGCTACGACTGCTCATTTACAGAAACAACTTGTAAAGCATCCTTTAGGCGATTTCTAATGTTTTCAATTTAAAATCCTGGCTGGTTATAATCTTCAAAAGTTCCGTCATTAAAGCTAAAAACATGTACTCCTCCCGAACCAAAACCTCTGTCCTTTTTCTCAATTAAGATAAATTGTTTTTTTTCTTCTTCATTCGCTTCTTTATCCATATTTCTAAAGCACATATAAACAGTATCTGCGTTATCCGTTATTTTTCCGCTCCCCCGGATTGCGTTTATGTCTTCTATCCTTCCACTTTTGTTAAGGTGGTGGATTAAAATTACTGGAATAAGTTCTTCGTTCGTAAATTCCATAAAGGCTTTTGAAACTGCTGTTTCGTGTTCCAGTTGCTTAATATGAGACTCTTTGCTTATCAAATCCAAATTATCAACGATTACTAACCCAGGTCTCTCCTGTTTGATAATTTCAAATATGTTTTCTGCACATGGGATTTCTCCGGCCCCAAATCCCCATACTTTCAAACCCTGTATTGTTTTGAGTTCTGTAATTTTCTTTTTATAAGAAATTTTTTTCTGTTCCGGAATATTAAGTCTGTCTCTCCATTCGTATTTTGAAATCCCTGCGTAACTTCTTGCTATCCTGCTGTAAATATCCATTCCAGACATTTCCAGCGAGATAAAGAGAACTTTCATTGATACTGCGTTCTTTAATGCTAAATCGAAACTGAATGCCGTCTTTCCTGAATTTTGTTCTCCGGCCAATACTATTAAAAAGTGGTCTTCCATTGGTGCAAATTTTTTGTCTGCTGTTATTGTCCCCCAAGTTCGGGAGTGATAAACTTGAAAACGAACAACAAAGGTATACAATGAGAAAAGCTTAGC
>CAYVJW010000097.1:0-6166 GCA_964451885.1 uncultured Candidatus Peribacteria bacterium
GAGTTGTTTCTCTTCCTTGAATATCTGTTCGATTTTCCATCGTCGATAGTAGCAGCCAATTAGCTCCAATGCCTTTTCTTTAGGGGCTTGGCAGGAAATAAGTTACCAAGTTTGATGAGATTTTTTTTCGTGTACGAGAAAGAGAAGCTGAGTCATATTATAATATGGCGAAGTTTTTCTGACGAAGTACACGGAGAAAAAGATATTAAAATTGGTAAGTTATTTACTGCTAAGTCCCTTAGTTCTTGGTAATGTCAGTATCAGCCAAAAAAAACAAGGAGCACCCTTTAATTCTTAATTATTAATTGTCGTATGTCCACAATCCTCAACTGCAACCGTTTCTCCCCTTTCCAATAATTCTCACTCAACGTAAAAAGCACATCCACTTCTTCTCCTTCTTGCAATCTGTCAAATAAACTACCAAGGAAAAACCCAACAAAATCTATTATTTTCCCAAATTTATTAACTTTTAAACGAAGATGGTTCTTATTTTTTCCCATCAGCGAAAACTCTTCAACTCGCACATTCTTAAGTCCAAAAACAGGAATCGGATTACCCACTCCGAAAGGAGCTAACTGATTCAAGAATTCCATCACTTCGAAATTTAATAAATCTATAGGCAAAAATGCCTCCACCCCCATCTCCGATTCCGGCCGTTCAAAATTATTAAAATATTCAGTAAGTAAGGTTCTTAATTCCTCAAGACAATTTTCCTTTGTAGCAAATCCCGCTGCTCCATCATGTCCTCCATAGCCATCGAGAAGATGATCACACCTCCGAAGAGCAGAAATGATGGAATATCCTTTCGGGGCACGACACGAAGCTTTCACAGCACCGTTCTCATAAATTCGGGAAGCAATAACCGGCACATCCAAATTATTCGCATATCGGCCGGAAATAAGCCCTAATATCCCGGGAATCCAATTTCTATCCGTAAAAAACTGTAATTTACCTCCTTTCCTGACTTGATTCGCAGAAGTACGGAATGCCGACTCCGTTAAATCCCGGCGCATTTCGTTCAACTTCTCAAGAGAAACAACCCGCTCAATATTTTTTTTCGGATTTCCCAAAAAAAGCTGGCTCGCGATTTTCACATCTCCAATCCTCGAAGCCGCATTTAAACGCGGAGCAATATGAAACCCTACTGTTTCTTCATTAATACTTTGAAAATCAACATCAGAAGATTCTAATAGTTCTCTAAGCCCATCCCATTGCGTATTTTTAATTTTTTCAAGGCCAAACTTTGCCAAAATCCGGTTTTCTCCCACCAAAGGCACACAATCAGCAATCACCCCCAAAGCATTAATTTCCAGGTATTTTTCGAGGGAATTACGAAAGCTAGACGGTGCCGTCTCGCCTTCAGCTAATGCCGAAACAATTTTAAAAGCAATACCAGAGCCTGAAAGATTTTTATCCGGATAAGAACAATGCGACAAATGAGGATTAAGCACTGCCACAGCATCTTTGGGAAACCTAGTCGGATCAGGATCATGATGATCAGAAATAATCAGGTCTATGCCCAAGCTTTTTGCATGAGAAACCTCCCTCGCCTCATTAACTCCACAATCACATGTAATAATCAACTTTACCCCTTTTTCAGCAATCTCATCGATCAAATAATCTTTCAATCCATGAGAATCCCGTTCACGATCCGGAATCCTATAAGACACATCCGCTCCCAGCTCCTGCAAAGCAGAAACCAAAATCACCGTAGAGGTAATCCCATCCGTATCAAAATCCCCAAAAACCATAATCCGCTCCCCCTGCTTAATTGCCAAAAAAATTCGCTCCACCACACGACCCATCCCATCCATTGCAAAAGGATCATGAAGATCAGACAAACTTGGAGAAATAAAAGACTTAATTTTCTCATGCGAATCCAATTCGCGATTTTTTAATAATAAATCAAAAAGTGCCTCCGAACTCGAAACTTCTTGAGCAATATTCCAATTTTTGTTTAAAAATGAGTTTTGTTTTTGCATTTCGAGGAGATTATATACTCCATCGATTGAAATCGAAAGTAACTCACCCAAGTTTTGCAACTGATCCAGGGAAAATGCCGACCTGTCCGCCGTAGCTTTAGCAAAAAACTTTTGGAAACCGAATAGACTCAAATATTTCTTCCTAATTCGGCATTACGGATTGGTAGCAAATCGAGTCTCAAAAAAATTTCAACCAATACTTCATATGCTTTTTGGAATGGTCAGAAAGTTCATGAAAAAGATGAATTGGAGAAAACGACAAATCGCTTACAAAGGGAAAAATCCATTAGTTTGTCCTGACTGTAATCGAGAGCTTCTCTTTAGAGGAAGGTTCTGTTTTGTCGCATCTGAAAATCGTTTAGTGAGAGTTTTTTGATATAGGAGAAGTGTGTCCCGATGGCTGATTTCGAGATAAAAAATACATTTTTGGCGATTTTTTAGGTAAGGTAGATATTCTTCTACATCAAAAAAATTTGAGGTACTACAAAAAAACACCCTGACGGGCGTTTTTGTTATTTTCTATTTTCCGAGACGTTGGGAATGCTGGATAATCATCTTCATTCTTATATGCCCTTCACTTGTTACGGTAAAAGGGCATACAAGGTGATGATTTTATCGAAAACTTAAAAGATCACTATTTATATATATGGAATATTGACATATTTGTCAACTTAGTCTTGTAAGCAAAAACAAAAGCTTTCATTTTAGACTCGATAACATTTAAACAAGATATAATCTCGAACTGTCCACCTACGCGTAAAGCTTCGGTGGACGCACTACGCTAACAAATCGCTTCCTCTTACTTACACAACAAGCTAACAAACCATGACAGTACTACATTGGCCTGCCAGCCGAAGCTCTTTGAGCGTAGGCTGGGGCGAACGATGGGGATCGAACCCACGACCAGCGGAACCACAATCCGCTGCTCTACCACTGAGCTACGTTCGCCTCGTCATCGGTTGCTGCGCACTTACAGTAAATTTCTTACAGAAATTGACTTCCAGTGCTCCGCAACCTCCTCCTCTAGAAATTCAATCTTTAGGGATCGAATTTCGGGGTTTTTAGAACAAAAGACTTAAAAAGTGTATGAAAAAACAAAATTTTCGCAATATTTTCCAAAATTTTTCATTTCTAATTTTAAACCTGTCCTCCGTAGTTTTAACGTAGGGGGATTTTTAATTCAACCTCCGACTCCAAGATTTCAAACAACCTCCCTCTCTCATCATCCTCCGCAATCTTATTCCTCCCTTCTTTCCCACATTTTTGGCACCCAAAAACAATCGACTGCATCTGCCCTCTACTGACCACAATCTTCACAGGTTCCAATAATCCCCCACAACCTGAAGCCCGATCACCCGGTTTTTCATCCACATGAAGCGAATAAAGACACATACAACAATGGTTTCGACAAGTCTTTGGAGCCGGCGGATTTTCATGTCCGCAGTTTTGGCAAACAAAGAATTCGTTAATCTTCGGAAAGAAACTCATGGTTCACTAAAATAGTTCACTATGACTACCAATATCATCCAATAATATTTCTTTGGTATTTTTAAATTTTCTGTAAATCAACAACACATCAGGGAAAATATGACATTCCCTAAACGAATCATATTGACCCCGCAATTTATGATCCTTATATTCAGGAGGCAACCGTCTTCCCTCTTTCAACAATAACATTACCAGTCTAAAACCATTCAATATCCTTTCTTCATCTCGATATCTTTTTAAACTCTTTTTGAAATTTTTGGAAAAAATTATTGAATATTGCATTTATTTTAAAACATCCGAAATTAACTCATCTACGTCTGTATAGCGCATTCCATTCTTCAATGCTTCCTCACCTTCCTTCAGCCACATTATTTCTTTTTGCAAAGGAATCTCTGAAGGAAGAGAAATTTTCAAAGTTTTTGTCTGAATAAACTGCCTCAAATAAGCGTTTAACACAGCACTTAAAGTAAGTCCCATCTGAGAAGCAATTTTTTTTGCTTCATCTTTGACTTTGGGATCCGTTTTGAGATTAATAACAACGCTCATTTTAAATATTTACAAAATACACACGATATATATATAAATCAAAAAATAAAGTCAAATTATTAACAAATTCTCGGCACAATCTGCCCTGACGGCATCACCAAAACCCTCGAACCAAGATCAGTCTTCAAAACAACTTTCCCCATTTTTAATTTTTGTTTTACCTCCCCAATAACACAAGCCTCGGAATTAAATTTCCGCAACTTTTCTACTATCAAATCTGATTTTTCAGAAGAGGTAAAACAGATTATTCTCCCTTCATTCGCCAACTCAAACGGATCAATCCCCAGCAGCTGAGTAGCCGACTGGACGGCTTTTTTAACAGGAATACGCTCCTTCCATACCTCAATCTCAAAACCTTCCTCCCCGGCTATTTCATTCAAAGCCGCAGAAATCCCACCTCGAGTAGGATCTTTCGCACACTTTATTGCGTCGCGAATAGCCATCATTTCTTCCACCAAAGGCTTGGAATCCGAAACCACCTCCGTCTGAAAATCAAACCGCTGAGACAGGAGCGCCACTCCATGCTCCCCGATTCCCCCGGAAATAATTATCTTGTCCCCCTCTTTAAGAGATTCATTTAATACCCTTTTAGCCATTCCAATCCCTGAAGTATTGATAACCACTTTATCGATAGCTCCCTTTTCCATAACTTTCGTATCCCCGGTCACTACGGGAATTTTATACTGACTGGAAAGCGTTTTAATTGAGGACAATATTTCATCTAATTCCCCCCTGGAAAATCCCTCTTCCAAAACCAAAGAAAGAGATATCCCCAAAGGATCAGCCCCCATAACCGCCAAATCATTCACCGTTCCCGAAAAAGCCAAATGCCCGATATTTCCCCCCGGAAATTTAACAGGACTGACCACATAACTATCCGTCGTAAAACAAAGATGATCTCCATTTGAAAGCGGAAAAGTTGCTCCATCATTCGTAAAATTCGACCAGTCATTCCCCCTATAAAAATCCCCTACATAAAACTGCAGAAAACCCTGCATCTCTGATCCGCCGTTACCGTGCTCAAGACTAATTAACGAATTTTCCATCTTTTTCTCACGCGAAGACGTTGTCCATGAGCTCCCATAATATAATAAAAATTAGGATCATCGTCCATATTAATGATGGAAGCACCATTCGCTCGATGAGATATTTCCCCGACAACTCTATCTGGAACGCTACTTCTTCCTTTCTTCACTTCTCTTTTCATGATATTATCATTGGCAATATTACTGATACAGTTCGCAACTTCAGCATAAACATCATGTCCAATAAGAACTCCATCTTCTCTACCAAAATTTTCTCCTACGGAAGGATCATCCGGAATCCACATGCCATTTTTACTTACCTCCCTCATAAATTTATCACTTTCAATAAAAGCAGATACCGCGGCCACAAGCGCGTTTGATTTGTTGTAGTCAGACTCCTCCTTCATTACGACATTTATAAATCCTATCAAAGAAAAAACCACATCTTTCGAAAGCACTTTCTGTCTTTCCATATACTCTCTTTTTCTTTCTTCATTGTCATATATCCCTTTTGTATCAATATCATTAAATAATTCAGCAAATCCATTAACCAAACGAACGTATTCAGCAGTTTGAAAAAAAGGTTCAATTTTTGTCTGAATAGAAAGCAATAACTCTTCATCCGTTGGTCCCGAATCCAGTCTTCTTTTAGGCATTTTATTATTAAATTATGAATCAAAAATAATTAGTATTTATCATTTGTCAATTTTTTCATAGCTGACAAATAGTATTTTTATTATAAAATGGCTTGATAAATTATTTTATGTGATTATAAATATTAACGTACTACCTAAATCTCACTAATTATGGGCCCCGATAAACTAGCTGAACTTTTCCACCAGGAAATAACAACTGCAAAAAATACTGAAAAGCCCCCATCTCTTTAATGAAGAAAAACAAACAAACAATATTCTCGACTTTCTAATTGATAATAAACAATCTGGTCCATGTATAGTCGTATTGAGCACGAAAGTAAGCAGAAGAATTAATAAAATCATAGATGAAGAAAGTTCATATGATACAATACATAAGAGAATTAGTAACCTATTTGTAGGTATCCTACGTAAATATTTGGCAAAGTTCCATTTTGATGTGATGTGTTGAGAAGTAAACTGATAAAAATAT
>CAYVJW010000098.1:0-6127 GCA_964451885.1 uncultured Candidatus Peribacteria bacterium
GAATTTCTAGCAGAATGTGTTTGTAGATTTTCTTACTTTTCGAAGGGGACTCATTATATAGATTTATAAAAAATTGAGGAATATTGTAATATTGTGAAAGTTTTTAGAAATTTAGATGATGTGAAGCTGTGATGAAATTGTTCAAGTTATTTTGTCTCTCGCCCTTAGGACTTTAAATTATTAATTGACTATATTTCCCCCCTCAGCTCCATCGCATTCACAATTCGCTCAATCCCCGTAATAAAAGCCGCTTTCCGAAAAGAAGTCTGATGGTTGTTTTTCACATAAAACACATCATCAAAAGCATTATCCATCACCTTTTTCAACTTTGAAATCACATATGCTTCCTCCCACACATCCCCCGAACGGTTCTGCACCCACTCAAAATATGAAACCGTCACCCCCCCGGCATTGGCTAAAATATCAGGAATAATCTCTACTTTACGGAACTCAAGAATTTTATCGGCCTCCGGGGTTACCGGCCCATTAGCCAATTCCAGGATCAAATTTGCCTTAATATTTTGGGCATTCCCCTCATGAACCACTCCGTCCAACGCCGCCAAAACCAGTACATCAACATCAAGTTCTAATAATTCTTCATTGGACACCATTCGAACTCTTTCTTTGGACATTTTTTCTATATCACAATGATCCCCCGCACAAAAATTTCCCCTCAAAGAACCGGCCTCCTTCTTGTATTCTTTCAATTTCGATATCTCACACTTTCCATTCTCGCAAACTACTCCCCCCTTCGAATCCGAAGCCGCCACCACCTTAAACCCCGCCTCATGCACAATTTCCGCAAAATAAGCTCCTGCGTTTCCAAATCCCTGAACAGCAATCGTCGTATCCACCGGCCTTTTTCCGGAAAGTGCCAAATATTTCTGTAAAACGAAAAACCCTCCCTGACTCGTCGCATATTCCCGCCCCAGACTCCCACCCAAAACCAACGGTTTTCCGGTAATAACTCCCGAAGATTTTTCCCCCAGAATTTTCTCATGTTCATCCATCATCCATGCCATAATCTGAGGATTCGTATAAACATCGGGCGCCGGAATATCCTTATTTACCCCAAACACTCCCGCCACAGTCCCCGCCCGAAAATAAGCACGAGAAACATGTTCCAGTTCCCTTTGGGAAAGCTTTTTAGGATCGATTTGTACCCCACCTTTCCCCCCACCAAGCGGAATATTCACCACCGCGCACTTCAAGGACATGAGAGCCGCCAAAGCCTTCACTTCCTCCAGATCCGCCTCAGGATGAAACCGGATACCACCCTTATAAGGCCCTCGAGCCGAATTATGCTGCACCCGATATCCCGGAACACACATTTTTTTCCCCGAATCCGACTCATATTCAACCTCCGTCTCAAAAATATTTTCCGGCATTTCAAGCCGCTTCAAAGCATTTTCCGGAAGCTTAATAATCCGAGCCGACTCATGAAGAGTTTGGAGAAAATTTTGGAATGGTTTTTTGGTTATCATGGGAAATGGAGTTACGAATTTTATATACTACTTTTAACTAAAAAATTCTGTAACTTACACTACATTAAACTCAATAAAATTTCTAACTCACAACAAGACTTTTCAGACCGCATCTAGCGGCAAGGACCGGTATACCCACTAAAGCAGGAGGGAGCACACGTTGCTCCCTCCGCTTCCCTTCTGTTATGATAGATAACGAAATGAACATAAACTTCTCCATTTTCAAAAAAGTAGAAACCGCCAATGCTCAAATACTCGTAGTAACCAAATATTTTGACGCCCATACTACGAACAAAATTTTTGATCAAATAAGAAATCAAAAAAGCTTTCTCGCCCTTGGAGAAAACCGTATAGAAAAAATACGAGAAAAAAATATCCCTCGAAATTTCGTACACTTCATCGGCAAAATCCAATCCCGAAAAATTAAAGAAATAGTGAAATATTGTATTGTGATCCACAGCCTGGAGAATTTAAAACACGCCGAACTATTGAACGAACAAATTATTCTCTCTCCCCGATGTGGGGGGAGATATCCCAAGCGAAGCGAGGGACAGAGAGGGACTGAACACAAACATGTTTTCCTCCAAATCAACATATCCCGAGAACCCCAAAAATCAGGCATCCTCCCGGAAGAATTACCGGCATTTTTAAACAAAATAAAAAAATTAAACCACCTGAAAATCCTCGGCCTTTCCGCTATAGGCTCCGGCGAATTCACACCGGAAGAAAAAAGAAAAGAGCTTAGAGAACTAAAAAATCTCCGTGATCAACACCTTCCCGGCAAAAAAATCTCCGCCGGAACCTCGAGGGATTATAAAATGGCTTTGAAGGAAGGGATTGAGATTGTGAGGGTGGGACATGCCTTATTTAATGAATAAAAGTCAACGCCGCCAACATCGCCGACCCGGTATGTGTTTTTTTATCACACAAAATTTTCTTCGCTTCTTTCATATCTTTTACAATAAAAAGTTCTATTTGCTCAGTATCATCCAAATTCTGTTCCGCCACACGCACACAATTTCGCGCAATAAAAAAGTGATACTTCATTATAGAACCCGTAGGATTTGCAAAACACTCCCCTACTTTCTCCAATTCTCCCACATAACCCGTTTCTTCTAAAAGCTCACGTTTTGCAGCATATTCCGGCAATTCTCCTTCATCCACCATACCCGCACAAAACTCGGTAGTGAATTCTCCAGAACCGTGCTTATAACTCTTTAACAACAAGACCTCTCGCGACTTTAAAATCGTAATAACTATCACCGCATCATCACTTGTATTTAAATACCACTCCGCAGTCTTTCCATCAGGTAGCTCCACAACTTGTTTCTCCGTGGGACAATATTTGGATTTGATAAGTGTTTTTCGAGATAAAACATTGAACTTTTTCATGAATTAAACTTTATAGAATCTAAAATTTTACCTTAATTATTTATTGTTCACTAAGGGTAAGCGATAAAATAACATGTTCAAGTTCGCTCAGATTTGCATTATATAGATTTATAAAAAATTGAGGAATATTGTAATATTGTGAAAGTTTTTAGAAATTTAGATGATGTGAAGCTGTGATGAAATTGTTCAAGTTATTTTGTCTCTCGCCCTAATAACTGTTATATTCCTCTGCTCATTCCCATCCCTCCTCCAACTCGCCAACTCCCTATCCTCAAAAGTATTCCTCCCATCAAACTCAGCCATCGGTAATACACTACGAATCGCCCCTTCAAAATCAAACAATATTCTATCCCCTTTTTTCTCAAAAAATTGCTCATCAAACTTCTCCTTAATCATTGCATAACAAAAGTTCCTCTGTATCTCAAATACTGACAACATCGGCCCCACAAAAACATATACATTATTATCATTAAAAACATCTAACATCTTCTCACAAATCCCACCGCAAAGCCCCCTCCACCCCACATGCACAATCCCAAATTTTGCTTCATCCCAAAAACAAATCGGCGCACAATCCGCTGTTCGAATACCGAGTTTAAACATCGGATTTCGCGTCCATATTCCGTCACATTCAAACAAATCTTCATTACCCGTAACAATCTCACCAATTCGCGTCCCATGAACTTGATGAGAAAGAATAATATCAGGGAGAAGTTTTTTGTCAGGAGGAAAAGTATGAACATACATTCATAAGCAAGTTTAAACAGAGTTTTAATAAGGTCAAACAGAGAATGTATGCTACGAATAAAAACTTTCCTTGACATATTCCTTGGCACTCCTATAGTAAGAGTGCTAATTTTAATTCAAAATTCTAAACTTAAAACTCTCATGACAAAAATTATCGGAATCGACCTCGGAACCACTAATTCCTGCGTATCTGTAATGGAAGGTGGAAAACCCGTTATTATCCAAAACGAAGAAGGAAATCGCACTACTCCTTCCGTAATAGCAAAAAAAGACGATCAAACCCTTGTAGGAATCCCAGCAAAAAGACAAGCCATCACCAACCCAAAAGGCACTATTTTCTCCGCCAAACGGTTTATCGGACGAAAATTCAATGAAGTAAAAGAAGCAATGGATGAAATGCCATTTGATTTTGAAAAACTGAAAAACGGAGGAGTAGGCATCATTTACAACGGAAAAGCCGTCCGACCAGCTGAAATTTCCGCCAAACTTCTGACGAAACTTAAAGAAAACGCGGAAAATTTCCTGGGCGGAAAAGTAACAAAAGCCGTTATCACCGTTCCAGCTTATTTTAATGATGACCAACGAAAAGCTACGAAAGATGCCGGCCTCATTGCAGGACTTGATGTAGAACGAATCATTAATGAACCAACTGCCGCCGCCCTCGCCTACGGTATCGATAAAAAAGGAAAAGAAGAAAAAATAGCCGTTTACGACCTAGGAGGAGGAACCTTTGATATTTCCATCCTGGAAATCGCAGAAGGCACTTTTGAAGTTCTTTCTACTAATGGAGATACTCATCTGGGAGGAGATAATTTTGACTCAGTAATTATTCAATACCTGCTGGATGATTTTAAAAAGGAAAAAAATGTCGACCTTTCCAAAGATCCCATCGCCATGCAACGCATCAAAGAAGAGGCTGAAAAAGCAAAAAAAGAGCTTTCCACTGCCACAGAAACCGAAATAAATCTCATGTACATTTCTGTCGGAGACGCTGGCCCCCTGCATCTAAACAAAAAACTCACCAGAGCAAAGTTGGAGCAACTCATAGAAGAGCTAATCAAACGAACCATTGAACCGTGTAAAAAAGCACTGAAAGACGCCAAATTAAAGGTAAGCGATATCGATGAAGTGCTCCTAGTAGGAGGCATGACCCGAATGCCGATAGTAAAAAAAGCCGTAGAAGATTTTTTCGAAAAAAAACCGAACGAATCCCAGCATCCAGACGAAGTCGTAGCCACCGGAGCCGCTATCCAGGGAGGCGTATTGCAGGGAGATGTCCAGGATGTGCTCCTTCTCGACGTCACTCCCCTCACCTTGGGAATCGAAACAGCCGGTGCCATCCGAACACCTATGATCGAACGAAACACTACAATCCCCACGTCAAAATCCCAAGTCTTTTCCACTTATTCCGACAATCAGCCAAGTGTGGAAATCCATGTACTTCAAGGAGAACGCGAAATGGCCACCGACAACAAATCCCTCGGAAAATTCATCCTCAGTGATATCCCGCCTGCTCCACGAGGCGTACCGCAGATCGAAGTAACTTTTGACATAGATGCTAACGGGATTTTGTCTGTAAAAGCAAAAGACAATTCCACGAACAAAGAACAATCCATCCGCATAGAAGGATCCAGCGGCATGAGCGAGGAAGAAATTGAAAAGTTAAGAAAAGAAGCGGAAGAAAACGCCGAAAAAGACAAAGAACGCAAAGAACAAGTAGAGAGTAGGAATCATCTTGATTCCCTCGTGTATCAATCCGAGAAAACCATCAAAGAAGCGAAAGACTTAAAAAAAGACGAACTCAATGACGCAATTAAACCTGTGGAAGAAGAAATTCCGAATGCCAAAAAAGTGATGGAAAATGGAGAAGCAACTGCAGAAGACCTAAAAAAAGCCGGAGAAGACTTATCTAATAAGCTCATGGCGCTCGGACAAAAAATGCATGAAGCCGGCCATGATCCCCATGCGGCAGACGGAGAAAAGAAAGCCGAGGAAACGGGAGAAGAGGAAATAAAAGAAGCTAAGTTTAAAGAAAAGAAAGAAGATGAAAATAAGGGAAAAAAAGATGAACAAAAATAGTGTTCTTTGGGCTTAATTTTTGTGTTCAGAGTTTCAACCAAATAAGTCTCATAAAAACCGCCTCGCGAGGCGGTTTTTTCATACCCCCTCCTTCTCTTTTTCTTGTTGTAAAAAAATGGATTTCCAGTAAAATTTTATCTGTATAAAAGCATGAAAAACAAAACAAAATTCCTACTCCACGCAACAGTAACCTTTATCTTATTACTGTCATATTCACCTATGACTTTCGCAGTTGGGACTGCGCCAGTAATTGGATCAGGCATTGATACAAATACAAAATTAATGATCCACTCTGATTCAACAGATGGCTCAACTACTTTCACTGACAGTTCTGATAGCGGTCATATTATTACACGCGCTGGCGAGGTACATCACGAAGAAGACCAAAAGCAATTTGGCGCTACTTCAATGTATCTTGATGGAGA
>CAYVJW010000099.1:0-6075 GCA_964451885.1 uncultured Candidatus Peribacteria bacterium
TTTGCTAATCCAAAAAAAACTTTCCCTTGGAATGTCAAATTGCGGGAGCAACTGATAAAATATACTAATTTTTATTATACTAAGACCCAATTGATCCGACAGTTTGTGGGTTGACGTTGCAATAGAACAAAATTTGACAAAAACGACCTCTAAAGTTAAAAGATTAAGGTCTATGTTTTTTCGAAAATACAAATCAGCAACGGACCAAAGAAATCCTTATCACAGCTACCTTGATGATTTGCCTGATGAGGCATGGAAGGAGAAAGGCTGGGGCGTGGCGTTGGAAACGGCGGATGATAAAGGTATTCCCATGGGGCCATATTTTGAATTCACGCCTGAAATATGGGAGCAGGAAACGAGAGAAAATGTGACGGAGCTTCTTGAGGTAGAAAGGTCAGTATCCGCCTTATCGACGAATTGTTTTCATGAAGTAGGAAACAACGCGGTAACGAAAGCCCCTTATCTTTCGGGAGATTTTAGGGACCATCCTGAATTTGAGCGTCATTTGGAAGTACTGGAAAAAGCCTGGGGCAAATTGCCCGAAGCCCATCCTCGACGAAAAACTCTTAACTTAATAAAAGTTTTGGCCGCCCAAAAGCAATTTACTCAAAGGTTGGAAAAGTCAAAAACATGTTTAATGGATAGTTTATTCAGGCGTGATAAAAAAAAATCAAAAGAACTTCTTTTGCGTAATACGAAAGAGGTTTTTTGGCGCAGAATAAACGGAATTAACTTTTTCTACGCCGGTTTTGCCCACGATGACAAATACTATGCTCAGCATCGTGAGTGGTATAAGTGCATTGCGCCTTACGCAAACATAATTGTTATAGAAACTCCCCCGATAACCCCTCCGTGTCAAAGATTGTCCTCAATATGGAAAGCTATAGGAGCGTGTCAAGAGGGATCAGGCTTTGCTCAATTTATGTGCGACAGCTTCAAAGAAAATCCGCACGTTCTATTTGCGGATTTGGAATCGAGAAATAACTCAAAAATTTGCTTAGATACTATTCAATCTTTTGGTTCCAGTGGTTCCAGACAATTTCCTGATATTACCCCAAAATATCTGGAAGCATACTTTGGTTACCTTTGTGAAGTATCACCGCATTTGGCAGAAATGCTGAAAAATGAAAAAGGTTTGGAAAAAGCGATTCGTTTACTTTCCACGGCTAGTAATAAAAGGTTCTTGACCTTTTTTGAGCAGAACGGAACGGTCTATAGTCCGAGTGTTTTTATAACCCCCGAAGGCAAACCTTCAAGTGCGCCCACGGGAGCAGCGCTGAGCCTCCTGTCTTTTGGGGACGCTATGGCGGCTTTGAAAATTTGGAGATTAACTTCGTTAATGCAGACCACTGCTCAAACCGAAAAAGAAAAAAACAAAGTAGAATTCTCCAGGTGGGAAGGACCTGTTTTTAGTCTGCAAGGGGCGATGCATCTTCACCAACAAAGATGGTTTTTGGATCATCTCCCCGCGGCGATGCATACTGTCATAAATAATCCACAATTTATCCGACAGGCAGATTGCTTGTTCGCAGATCCGCCACTATTAGAAACGAATTTAGTTGGTAAACTCGGTGATATATTGCAAGAAATTCAGTTTCTCAATAGTGGAACACCAGTGGCCAAAATGGCCCAATCGGCAAAAACAGCTCTTGATCGTAACCAGAAAACCGTATGTAGTCTGCTTCTTCTGCGTGAACCTTTAAGTTCAAAGCTTTTGAAAACTCCCTTAACTTTCAAAATACGAGAAGAATTCAACCTGGCTCGCCAAAAGAAAATACTTCCGGCTTTTTCTGCCAAAGAAGCTGATATTAAAAGACTTTTGGACGTAGAAACTTGGCGCAAAAACTCTGATAATCCTCATGCAATACACTTCGCACAGAAAGATCGGGAAGGGGAATTTGAGGTATTTTCGAAATAGATTTTGAATTTAAGCCTTTCCATTTTGTTCAGGGTGTTCTTCGACAAAAATATTTCTGAGTTTCCCGCGTTCTTTTTTGTGTAAAGCATCGAGAAAACTTATAAAACAATCCTCCAATTTATCATAATCTTCATTTCCTTTTTCTATTTTATTTTCCAAATATTTGCATAACTTGGAATACATCTGTTGATCCTTGCTTTTGATGGTATTAGCAAACCGAATTTGCTCATCTCGATTTCTTCTCCAGAGATGTCCCAGAGGCCTTCGTTTTTCGATTTCATAAACAGCGCTCCAAATAGCATCAAATATTTCTCCTTTTTGTTCCAAACTTAAAGAATAATGTTCTTCAAGCATTTTTTTAATTTCTGCTTTTTTAGAACTAATCGCTATTTCTCGTTCATTCTTTTTCTCTTTTTGAAGAAATTCTCTAATTATCCTTACCCTAGAATTCCTACTAAGCTCTAGGATTTCTGCTCTTTTTTTCTTAATTTTTCTGATCGCAATGTTGCTACGTGTTCCCTTTATTTTTTCCACATCCCTCAATATTTCTTTCGACATTTCATCAATATCGCTCTCATCTAAAATTTCATCCTGCAAAAATTCTTCAATGAGATCCTCCAAAGTAATAACTCCTATGGGTTTTTGTTGTTCATCTACAACAACGTTGATATGGGCCTTATTATTTATAAATTCTTTTAATACTGTCGGCGCAGTATCACTTAAAGTGGTAATATTTACTCTTCTCGACATGTATCTCGATACTGGATACTTCATAAATTTTTCGTCCTGAGCAGCTTTTAAAATATCATCTTTAAGACATATCCCGATTACATGACCTTCTCGGAAAATCGGAATACGAGAATAAGAAGGCGATTCTTCTATTATTCTATTAGCTTCTTCTATTGTAGTAGTATTATCAAAAGAAAAAATTTCCCCCATTTTATTTTTCTTTGCAAGGATATCGCCGATTTTTCTTTCATCAAATTGCATTATTCCCTGTAACAAATTAAATTGTCGCCCATTGATAACTCCATTTAGTAGCATCTCAGTCAAATACTGCAAGCCATTCCTTTTGGTCGTATCTTCGTCATTTTCCGGGAATTGAATTCTTCCCGATGTTCCTTTTTCTATTGCCCTTTTTGTGATGCGGGTATTCGCATTCATTATAGGAATGAGAGGAACGATATAAGTAAGAACGATACGTAAAACAGGCAATACTCTTGCTGCCACTTTAGCGAGTTCTTCCGATTTAGCTATGCCGATATTTTTAGCTACATCTTCTCCATAAAACATAATGGCCATTGTGCTAATAACCGTTGCTATTGATCCGTTTAAGATTCCACTACCAGCTGAGGCCATCAAAATTCCTCCAGGGGTATTTACCATGTTATTAAGAACAACAATCGTGGGAATGTATTTATCCAAATTATTCAAAACTTCAAGAAGTTTTATAGCTCCCCCGGCTCCTTCACGCGCTTGCTGCTTGATTTTATTTCTGTCACATGAAAGTATGGCCGCTTCAGTAGCAGATACCATTCCAGATAAAATCGAAACCGTAGCAATAATGCCTAAATATTTACCCCATTTCGTAATATTTTCCGAGTCCGGAATTGCATTTGTTATTTCGTGCAGATTCACCATTGCCTCATTGAAAAATGGTTCTGTTGAATCCAAAACCTGAGAAATTTTTTGCTGAAACTCTTCTGCAAATCGCAATGCATATGCTTCTTCTACCCAAGAGGGAAGTGTGTTTGTTATCGATATATCTTCAGGAGAGACTATTTGTTTCATTATTAAAGCAAACATGTGTACTTTTAATTATTCGTCTAGCTTTTGTCAATATTTTTTCATAATGACAATTTATCCGTTCATGCCGTGAAGAATTAGAGGTTCAAATTGACACCATTCTTGATTCTATCGAAATTCCAGAAGACTTTGTTAAATGGGCGATTAAACAGCTAAGAAAGGACTGTAAATCAGACACAAGTGCTTTTGCGGCTAAAAGAACACAGCTAAAGAAAGAATACGAAACAAACGAGGTAATGAGTGAGAATCTCGTCGATAAAATGACGAGAAATATCATTACGGAGGAGATGTATCAAACAACCGTAAAACGGTATGAGGAGAAACAAAGGCAACTTGAAAAGGCGCTAAAGAAGTATGGACGACTGAAAGTTGATTGGTTGAAGAATTTGGAGGAGGATTTCAAATTTGCGAGTACCGCCAGAAAAAGATTCGCAGAAGGTGACACAAATACGAAAAGAGAGATCTTTTTTAAATTAGGTTCGAACTTTTCGCTTAAGGATAGAAAGCTCTTTATAGAGTTGAGGAAACCCTATTTCGCAATCCAAAAATCCAAGGAGGTGGTACAACCCATTTTTACAAGGTTCGAACTTTCAGTAGACCGCATGGCTATGAGGAAAAACGACGCTTCGACGTCGCAAATTCCTATCTGGTACAGGCTACTTGACGCGTTTAGAACTACTTACTTCGAAGCGATTTTGAGACTTCATAATGAGATAAAACTACTTCAAGATGGGCTTTATTGGTTTTTTGGGCAGAAATCATTTCAATGAATGTTGAGAAAATAAAACCATTCATTACAATCTTCCTGCATGAAAACAATTTTTCAGAAAATAAATTTCCCTCCAAGTCTGGGAGGAAGTATTTATGAGTGGAGAGAAGTCGAAACAGTTTTTGAAATAAAAAATAGTGGAATCTATATCATTGTTATTACCGCTTCGGCTAAAAACGGAAAGCAAAATGGAACGGGAAATGACGATGATTTGAGGGTTACTTTGAATGATTATAAGTTTGGCCAAGAAGAAAAACATAGTGAAAAAAAATCATGGAAAGGGTTTGGTACAGCTTCTTCTTGGGATGGGGCGAGCTTGAAGGGAGGCGAAAAGACAGTTTTCTTTTTCGTAAAACTTGAACAAGGAACACAAGTTTTAAAATTCATGGCGGATGGAAAGCCAACGCTTAAAAAGATTGAAGTTCTGCAATTACATCAGAAAGGAGACGCAATAGAGAATGCTATCTTTGATTTTCAAGAAACAGCTCCCGGCATAAAAACAGATACTGGTGGGATTCCTTGGAAAAGTTTCGTTTTTCAGGGGCGATTTAATACGGATCCTTTCAAGGTTAAGTTGATCGACATTTCTGCTACTTGTAAAAGTGCCAAACAGAAAGATTCAACGGATGGAGATAATATTAAAGTTTACGCAAACGGAGAAATTGTCACTAATCCACAAGCTCCCGGTTCTAACAAATACAAGAATTTTTTCTTTTCCGGGGATTTATCAAAAGGTGTTTCCGAAACACTTATGCTTTCGGGAGATCAATTTGTCTTTAATAAAAAAGACTTTTCGGTAGAAATTTGGTATGACGAAACACCTTTTTTGGAACAGGTGAAGATAGAAATTTTGGGTAAATCCGGATATGACAAGAAAAAGACTTCGGAGCGCTGGATAGCAAAAGTTACTGAGTGGAGAAATTTACTAGATAAAGTGATTACAAATCCGTTTGTCTTACGTAAAATAGTGGAGCAAGCACGGAATATTTCTTATCAATATGCAGATGAGCATAATTTTTTCATTATCAATGAAGTAGGAAAGAAAATAAGGCTTCTTGATGACAACGAAGTTGATGCTTGTCGGCATTTTTGTTGGAATGTTCTTTTAACTCGCAAGTTGGGAATAGAAGATACGAAGATAGTTACTACTCATCATGAAATTTTTTGGAAAGAATTGACGAATAAAGAGGATTTCACAAGAGAAAATATCATGGATTTTTGGAATAATTTTCAGGGGTGCGAATATGCAAAGAATCATCCTAACATTCCTCCTTTAGAACTCTTTAATATGGCCAAAAGAAAAAGAGACATTCTGAAGGATATTCAAAGTGTTACTCCAGAAAAAAGGAAACTTATTTTAGAACTTATTCAAGATTTTTTATGAAAACAAAAATAAAAAAATGCCTGAAAACACTAGGAATTTTCTTAGTTTGCATCTTTGCCATTTGGGGAGTATTTTCTGCTTATATGTTTTATGTAATTGTTAGTACTCCCGGGATTGATGATCCAGAATATTCTTATGATTACAACGGGAGCGATTAATCAGTGCACACTTAGCAGAATCGGCTTAAAGACCGTATAT
>CAYVJW010000100.1:0-6020 GCA_964451885.1 uncultured Candidatus Peribacteria bacterium
AAAAAAGGCCAAAAATGGCCTTTTTTTAGGTCTTGGGTGTCGAACTTGGGTTAATCCACCGGAAACAGCTTGTCCTGAGATGATGAGATGAATGTGATTATCCACGATCACATAGCCATGCAAAAGAAATTTTTTCTGTTCCCGGCAAAAAACTAATGACTGGGAAACAATCTCAAAGTACAACTGCTTGGTAAAAACAGGAATCCATTCGACAACAGTCAATGTAACAAAATACGGATAATCTTTATCGAGGATTTTGTATCGTGTTTTCATGCAGGAAATATATAGAAGCAGAGCTTCTGAAGCAATGCATTCCCAAGCTGGAGCTTGGGAACGAGGCGCGGACGGGAGGTAATGTTTTTTACTAATGATTACTCTATCGACCTAAGTTGGGCCAGATTGAAAAAGCAGTGAAGCCTTGCTGCAAAATGCAACAAAACTCCACTGCCGATGGTTCAAGTACAGATGGGCGCTCAATCGATACTGAGCGTCCATACTCCTTTGGGATTAGCCTCCCAGGAACGGGCCTGGTGAATGGCGTACGTTCCCTTGGGGATCACCTGATCGTCATGCTCGTTGTGGAGCAGCATGGTATCCTCCTCCAGGTGAACATATCCCAAAATGTTGCTTTTTTCTTTCTTGGTGTACGGGGCAAACTTCACTGACTTCGCAAAGCGATGATTGTCGAAAACATTCACCGTTTCATCAAACGGAAGACCTGTCACCACTGGTCCGTCAAGGCTTTCCTCACTTGGATCCGTCTTGATTCGAACGAAGGCCAGATCACCCTGCTGGATCTTGATGCGGTCACGGTTTACGTTGCCCGCCATCCAGTTGTAACAGACGCGGATCCAGTTGTGGATTGGGTTATAGTCCCTATCTTTGGAACGGGAAGGGTGAACCCGGTGAAAATGAACATGCGTGTTGCCGGACTTTTCTCTCCTTTCGAAGATGATCAAAAAAGTCGGATATCCTCTCCCTTGACTTGACCCGGTGAGGGTATAGAACATCAGGCCATAGTCGTCCCGCCCATTAAGCTTGGTTTCCACCTCGTTAATAACCACATTGCCCTGGAAAGAGAACCCTCTTGTAAGGACATGGTAGTCATGAGCATAACAGTAGGTGGTTCCAAAACCGCCCGAAATCTGCAATGCCGCGTATGGCACTGTCACGGTCTTCGCTTCATTATCCACGATGAGAGTAAGGGCAGACCGTTCCCTTGCGATCCCCGTGTCATCCCCGGAAGGCGGGGCAAGTTCAGAAGCGCTGTCTACCAACCGCGGAATACAAGTCCACTTTTCTCCGGTATGCTTTTCCAGATACTCCGGAAGGGTATAGAGAATGAAAGCGAAATACGACATGAGATCCTTCTCGTATGTCGTACGGGAGGAAACGGTATTGGCCAGCTCAACCGCGATATCCCCATGTACGCGGCGGAACATTTCTTCCCATAGGAGCCAGTTGTCGTTCGAGAGGAAATACTGCTCCCGCTTGGAAAAAAAGGCGCTGAGGGGAATCCGGCTGGCCTCGATTGCCTGATGAGTGAGCGGGTACTTCTCCGGAGCAAATCTGAGAGACTCCTTCCCCTCCATCAGTTTGACAACCGCACGGCCTCCCTGGTTCTTCAGGACTCTCTTGCGCTTCTCCGTATACCCGGCCAGATCAGGAATCGCTTCGTCGAATCCGTAATGACAGCCATATCTTTGGGCTATTGAAGCCAGTTTCCGCAAGGGAGCCAAAGCTATGATGATATCTTCGGTGGTCTTGACTTCTTTCAACAGCCCGTTGAAAAGGGTAGAAATCTTAACTCCATTGACAGTGCGTCCTGAAGCATTCGCCAGGCTTCGCAACGCGCAAGCTGTGAGAGGATCCTCCTGAAAAAGTTGTGCCATAATCGGCTCAATCTTTTTCCAGGTTTTAGCAATTCCGGACGTTGTCACCGCCGGTACAGGCCACTGTTTTTGCATCAGTCCCCGCAAGAGCCGGATTCTATTTTTTGCTCCGAAGGTAATCTGCTCGTTAAGTGAAACCATTGTTTCCAGCGTCCACGCAAAGGGATAGTCTTCCAGCCCATTCGAGTATAACTTCCTCAAAACTTGCCTCCATCGAGGGAAACTGCCCTTTGCTCCATTCGAAAGCTGGAATCCGAAGTCATCCGTAAACTCCAATCCGAACAAGGATTCGGCAACCCCTACCGGCATGGCCAGAAGAACCCGGGTTCCGTTGATCGTGAGATAGACTGTGATTTTACAAAATGGATACCGGAAACTGTGCGGAAACCAATTCACAGTGCTTCCATCCATAAAAGTAGGCGCTTCCGCCGTTGCGAGAACCCCCTGCAACGCGCCACCGGGTTCAAACGACTCCTCCTTTACAGCCTCTTTTTCCGGAGTGATAAACAGAAGATACTTTCCTTCCGGCTCCTGACAACCTCGTCTATCCGGTATTTGCTCCACAATACTGCCCCTCATCAGTCTAAAGCGATTCGGGAGAGGGAGATCTATTTGAAAGGGAAAATTCTCAACTTCTTTGAGGTACGGTCTATGAGTATTTAGATGCTCCTCTCCGTAGGATTTAAACAGCTTCTGAAAATCCCGAAGGGTTGCGAACTGACTATCCTGAGTCATGATTTCACTCCTTTTTCCAAGGTTGGTTTTGAATTGTAAATGAAAGAAAAAAACGATATTTCAAAGAACGAATACATGTATACTCTCATTTTCCGGAATGTCAAATAACTCGCTTGACATATTATTATTATTCTGCTAATAATCCTTGGTCGGAAGTATAATTAAGAACAATAACACTTTTTGACAGGATCTTTGAAATTCCGGTGGTTAAAAAAGAGGGCAAATGCCTTCTTGTTCCGATGATTCGGTTTGGTCGCTGAATTGTCGGTTTTGTTCATGAGTTCAACAATGGGAGTCCCAAACATTGACCGATCAGATCGAAGTTCAAGCAGGAAATATCAGCCAAATTAACCAGCACGTGGCCGTGGTCACTGTGCCCGTTCCCTCTCCGGCAGAGAGGAAAAAGCATTCCGTACTGGTGCTGGATTGTTCACTCAGCATGGTCGGCTCCATCTACCAGGTTCGGGAAGACGCTATGAAGTTCGTGACCCGGGCTAAAGAGACCGAATATATTTCCGTGGTCATTTTTTCCGGCCATGGAGATGCCGACCTTATCGCGTGGCCGAAGCTCTGTAACGAGGCGGGAAAAAGTATCATCAAGAGCGCTATCAATAAACGGGTGCGCTGCATCGGCCTTACAGTATTTTCCGAACCGCTAAAGAAGGTTCTCGATACAGTGAGACAACTTGCCCGTGAGGGGTTTGGCGTTTTTCATAACGTCGTTCTCTTTACTGACGGCCAGGCCGTGACTACTGAGTGGAACGAGAGCGAAGAGGAGCGCCGTGTGATCAATCTGGTGGAGCAAATCTCCTCCGAAGATTCCATGGTTTCGGTCATGGGTTACGGTATCTACTATGATGCCAAGTTCATGCAGCTCATCGTCACTCTGGCGAGGAACCTTGGTGTTTACCGCCACATCTCTGAAATCGAAGATTTCGAGCACGCCCTGGCCGATATCCAAAAGGTCTATGACGAAACGACCCTCATCTCAATCAATCTCACCTTCCAGCCCGACAGCGGTGAGGCCGGGAACATCTACAAGACAAAACCCGAAGTCACTCTTTATCCGTCCAGGGGCACCCTCTTTACCTTAGGTGTCTACCAGGGACAAGTCCAATGCTTTATCGAACTGTCCGAGGCCTGCCAGTCCCTCCGCATTTTTGGGAATATCGGCAGCGACCAGGTGGATAAAACGTTGCCGGTCACGCCCCTTGATTACGAAAAAAGCGCAGATTTCATCCGCGTCCTGGGCGTTCGGGCATACATGACGGGAGACGAGGCGCAAGCTGCGGAGTATTTCCGTATGGTTGGTGCAGAGTTTCTGGCCGACAAGGCCGAGTCGTCCTTTACCTGGCGGGAACAGCGGGAAACCCTGGATACTTTTCGACGGATGTACCGAAATCGTCGGTCCATCGGCGCCGGCCTGAAACCCGCCGGCCCTGAGCATTGCGTTCTGAACGTGATGATTGAAGTTATGGAGGATGATAATGTCATCTACATTCCGAAAGGGATGTACACCCGGACGACGGAACTCCGGAGTGATCCTTATGTGGTTGATCCACCCCATGGCCGGACTCTTCGGTTGACGAGTTACACCGCCAACATGACGCAGTGCCGGCACAATTTCTCCCTTAAGGGCTTGAAGGATGTTGAGGTTCGCTTACCCAATCAACCTGTCCGACAGGCCAAGGTGTGGCGTACCTATGTCATCATCAAGGACGGCAATCTGCATGTGCCGGAATTGAAGATAGCGCCGACTGAAGCCAGCTTCCAGAAATTCCAGGAAGCCGGTGTGATCTCGAAGGATCAAGGCGAGTATCAACCAGGGAATACCTACACCCTCAACCTTCGAGGACTTCGGATGGTCTCCAAGCGTTTTGCCAATCCCGCGACCCTCGGTTTGGTGGATCTTCTCAGGGAAGAGAAGGAGCTTGAGGCAGAACAGTCGGCTTTGAACAAACGAAAGAAAGCGCTGCCTGCTCCGGCGAAACCGGCCTTTGATGGAGACGGCGTCTACAATGAACAATCCGAAAAGGTGGAAGGCGTACCGGTCGAGATGTACACGGCTCCAACCGTGAAGATTGGGCTGATGGGGTACAAAACCCAAAAGTATGATGTTTCCGGCATGACCTATGATGAGGCGCATTCCCGAGTCAAGGAGGTTCGAAGGCGTTTGTTGAAAATTCGCTGGATCTACCGGATCATCATCTTCGCCATGGAGGCAGCGAAATCCACCTCCATTCCGTGGGGAGATTCAAAAACCACGAAGCACGGGAAGGTGGAGCGACTGGCCACGTATCAGGGAGCCAAGCTCAAGCTGACCACCGGCGAAATGGAAGTGACCTGCTCCTGAACCACCGGAACCCCTGACAACGGCTAACAAGGATGTTTGAAGCAATTAAATGGAATTAGCTGAAAACTCACCGTTGTTCATTTTTGCCCCCGCGGCGCGTCGTTTGCGTCGTGGGGGTTTTTCATAATATCAGAGGTGATTTCCTATTTTTATCACGACAATAGTTTTTTTCTTGTGGCTAAACGTAAAAAAACATCTCCATTTTTTTGTTATATAAAATTCCCATAGATCTTCTCCTTTACAAGATTTATTTATCACTTTTTTAGCGTTTAAGGAGGGATACTTCAAACCGTATTCCGCTAAATAATTAAACTTTCTTTCTACTACTTTAAAAACCTTTTTATCTTTCACTTCTCCGGAATTTTTCTCATAATCGGGATCAAATATTACTTCAAGCATCAGCGTTTTCTAAATCATCAACTGCCAAACTGTAATCAAGCAGGCCTAAATCTTTGTCGATGGTTCCTCCCATTTTTTTCTTGTTTTCATGTACAGTTATGTTATAGGAATCTAAACCGTGACTAAGATCTTCCAGTTGTTTAGGGCTTAGTTTTTCATATCGTTCCAGAACCTGCTGTAAAAAAGCAGCTAAATTTGTATCTAATTTATTTGGCTTTTTTAAAGGAAGATAATCCTCCAATCCTTCATCTGCTTCTGCATTTTTATATATCTTTCGTTTTTTAAGCATTTTTTTAATAATATCCTTGTAGTCATTTAGCACAGGCCCCATATTTATTGCTGCGTATTCAACATTTGTTAAAGGCTTTTGAAATTCAAAAATATAAGAAAACTCCAAAAAATAAGCTAACTTATTTAATTTTTTAATTCCCATATTTGGACGTGAATGTTCCAAAATAAAAAGAATTAATTCCTCTATATCAATTATTTCTTTATTATTCATGGCTTGATCTACTTAATTCTCGTGAATACTATGAATGATTTGGAATAATTATTCAATTCAATGTTCGCAAAGCGAAATCACAGCTATTAATCGAAAAACTGGGAGTACGCCTAATTCCAACCATCCTGAATCTGTTTTA
>CAYVJW010000101.1:0-5800 GCA_964451885.1 uncultured Candidatus Peribacteria bacterium
TATTTTTATCAGTTTACTTCTCAACACATCACATCAAAATGGAACTTTGCCATTTTTCCTTGTTTTTTTAGCTATTTTTGCTCATTCATGCTATAATATTTAGATATTATGCATTTTATTATATCTCGATTCCGAAATTTTGATCTCCGGGAGGGGAGATTTGTGTTTATGGAAGAGAGGGAAGGGGTTTCTGCAGAGGGAGAAAAGGAGAAGGAAAAGAAGAAGAAAGAGGCAAAAAAAAGTACTGGGAGGGAAGTGGTTGAACAGATTTTAAAAAAATCTCTGACAGAAATCAGCCAAGATGACATTGTAAAATTAGACAAGAATGCGGATTTTATTAAAAGCGATCCGGCGCTTAAAAGTAGATATTATGAAATTGTGCGAAGGTTACTGGGGCAGGAAGATAAAAACTGGGTTCGGAGGGTGCTGAGTGCTATTGGGAAAGCAGAAAATCTGCAGCCTTTGCTTTTGGATGATATTAAAGGCAAAGTTTCGAAGGTTATAGAAAGGCAGGAAAGTAAGGAGGATATCGACAGGATCAACAGGATTCTAGAAAATCCGCTGCATTTTACTTTGGCGGGGGTTCGTTTTTTGGAACAAGAAAAAATATTTGAATTGTTGGATGACAAACAGAAAGTGAGATTTTGTGATTTGATTGTCTATCACATAGAGTCGGCAAAGAGCGCGGGGCGTTTTTCGGAGTTGATTCCTCCGCGAATATTGATCGAAGTGAAATCTTCTTCTAAGTTGTGGAGTGTTTTGCCTTGGAATCTTAAGGCAGATATTGACAAGAAAGTGGAAGAAGAGAGAAATATGGTTTTAAAAATTATAAAAGATAAAGGTCCTGAACAATGGAATAAGGCAGAGGTTTCAAGGATTTGCGCCTTGTATCGACAATTTCAAGCCGGTGGGTTTTCAGGGACAGAGAGGATTTCGCAAGGATTGGCAAAATGGGTGGGGAATATTTTTGTGAAGCTTCGAGCGGAGCGCACTGATAGGCCAAAGATCCAGGAAATCTCTTCCACTCATAAGTTATTGATTTTGGAGATTAGGAAGTTGTTTGAAGATTCCAAGTTTGCGCTGAGAGGGGAGGTTGTTTCGGAATTCGGGAAATTGGCCGGAGAGGTGGCGGAAAGTTTGATCGGAGGAGACAACGATCCGAGCTTGTTACTTATGTGGGATTTGATAGAGGATATGCCGGAGTCTGATTTGCCTTCCGGATTTGATAAAGCGAAATTAAATGAGCTGGTGGAGTACGGAAATGCGTCTCAATTTTTGTTTACGATAGAAAAAAGAGGGGAGGGAGTGCTTTCCCGAATGGAGTTTGAGGCGTTGGAGGAGGTTTATAGTGCTATTTGGAAACCGCCGAAATTTTATAAAGATAATTTTGAAAGGGGGCTTCGGCGTAAACCATTGGATGAGGAATGGACAAAGGCTCAAAAGGAGTTGAGGCGCCTGGAAATTCATATTGAAGATGATGAAGCCTGTAAAGAGGCTGCTCGTACAGTTTGGAGATCGAATGAGACATCTTTGGAAGCATTTGAAACGGCTGATGATAGAAAACAGGATTGTTTTAAAGATTTGGAGGATCTGTTTGCCAGTAATATAGAAGAACTTCAGAAAGAGGAGGCTTTTTCAGATTTGCAGAGCAAGCTGGATGAATATAGGGCTTTGGAGGGAAAGGATGAAACGCAAATGAAATATATAACCGAATTTATTTCCGGGCTGACAACAAAAGAACTTGCAAAGAGGTTTGAGGGGAAAGATCCGTTAGAGCAGTCGAAGTGGGAGAAACGAGCTCAGGAAATGGTGGGAGATTTGATCAAGAAAAAAGAAGAACATGAGAAAGCAGAGAAAGCCTGGAAGGCAGAAAAAGAGAAAGTAAAGGAAGCTTGGGATAAATATAATCGGATAGATGAATTGAGGAAAAAGGTGAAGAAAAATTCAGTTCAATATGATGCTGAAGCTTTGGAAGAAAAGCTTGTTTACGGAATGTTAGAGTATTTTGATGGGACAAAGCAGCAGGAAGTAGCGGAAGAGGTGAGAAAAAAGTATTTTGAAGGATTGGAATCAAGGGTGCAGTCTCATAAGCTGTATGCGGATGATCTGGATATTTTGTGGCAGGAGGGGGAGGTGGGTAGGCGAGAGGATGAGTGGGCAAGCGGGGAAGTGGACAAGGAAGAATCCCCCTACGCTGAAGTTTCAGAGGACAGAGAAAAAGATTGGTTGGAAGAAATTAGGGAAGGGGCAAAAGGGAAACTTGCCATAAGTTTTCGGAAATCCTTTGAAGAGGTGTTGTTTGGTAAAGGAGGGGCGGATGTGGGGTTGATCGAGAAGATTCAGTTTCCTTCAAATGATCCGGAAGAAATGCTTCAGGTCGTTCAAAAACATTTGGGGTTTATTCCTTTGCTGGATGAATTCAAAAAATTGCTAAATTGGGATGAGCTGGTGACTAATCCACAGATAAAGCATGAGATTATTAAAGCTACGTTACACCATTTCCGGGACAGGATTTTTGAAGCTATCGGAGAACGTCTTCCCAAGGATATGAAAGAGGCAGAGAAAACTAAATTTTGGAATGAAGTCCGGCGGCATTTTGCGGTACGAACGCCTTTTCATAATCAAAATATTAGGGAAAAATATCAGTCTTATGATCAGCAGCAAGCTGATATGGAGGAAATACTGGAACTAGGAAGGGAGAAATATGATGAGGTGATGAAGGATGTGACGGACGAAGAGAAGAAAAGTGAAGTAGAGGATTCTTTTCGGGTTTGGACAAATGATATCGAGGGATTCGACACTTTGGTAAACAATCTCAACCTTCAGACCACAAAGGAGCAGGAAAAAATAAAGGGCATTTTGAATGCTTTAGGGACAAGGCAGGCGAACCTTGTGGAAGAATTGAAGAAAGGAAAAAAAGATAATGCTTTGGCTTTTTTTGATGCCTTGAAGGCGGGGGCAAAGGAAATTGATTCAATTATTGGTGATATTGAAAGGGCCTGTCGGGATTTGGGTTTTTCGGAAGAATCTATCGATAAGTTTATTGAGCAATTTTTTCAGAAAAAAGTTCGGGATGAAATTTTAGGGGATATTGATCGGAGCATTGAAACGCTTCGAGATCTACATAAAAATGGGACTTTGGATGGAACTGAAAATGTTTGGAAGGATCTGGAGTCTCATTTTTCGACGTTACGGAGTCATCTTGATTTTGATAATCAAGGATCCGAGTTGAGGAAAGCTTCTGTGGCGCAGCATGAAGATTTTAAAAAGCAGCCGGATAATATAAATGCGCTTAAGTCGCTCGGGTTTTTTGATGAGAACGGGGAGGATAAGGCTGCTGAAGAATTTGACAAGCTGAGGCGTAAGTATAATCAAAAATTTGCCGAATATGATCGTAATGTAAAAGATATAACGAGAAAGATATCGAGCGATATAAAAAAACTGGATGATGATAAATTCATGGAAAAGTACAACGGTTCGAAAGAGTACATGCTTGGACTTTTGGATCAATATGAGCAGGGGAGGGTGTCTTTTGAGAAAGTGTGGGAGGATTTTGGGAAGCCTGATTTTTTTCAGAATTGGATCGATGAATATCATGGTAGGGATCCAGAAATCGAAAAAATTATTGATCCTGCGGAAAAAGCAGATCGTATTGCTCGGTCTCGTGTTAAAGCGATAGATAAGTTTTCGGATTGGGAAGAGATTAAGAATTCAGTTGAGGAAATGGGCAAATATTCCAAGGATTATAAAGAGTGGCTTGATTCCTATAGTGAATTTACCAGGAAAAGTAAGAAGTTGAACATAAAGGTACAATGGTTTTCGCTTCGGTCGATTTATGGAATGGGGAAAGTTATCCTTGAAGGAATCGAAAAACGACGAAAACGAAGGGAGGATCGGGCGGTCGGGAATATCGGAATAATGGTTTTCGGGAAAACAACGGCTATGGGAAAAGAATTTATGCGGATTGCGCAGAGTTCGGAGAAAGAAAGAATAGAAGAATGGAAGACAGCCTACGGAAATGAGGAAGGGTGGGCTATCAGAAAGCATTTATACGAGTCTAATGATCCGGATGAAGTACGGGCGTGTATGGATCTTTTGCTGGATAAAGGTTTTCTCATGTGGGATGATCCGAAGTTATGGAAGGTTTTTAATAAATTGCAAAGCAATGTTGAGTTCCGAATTCCGAAAGATAAGGAATTATCGGATAAGGATTTTAAAGAGAAAATGAGAATTGCCTGCCGGGCTATTTGGCCGCTGAGTGGGGATGTATTTCGGGAGTGGGAAGGGGGTTTTGAAAGTGGAATGAAGAAAGCCCAGGAAGCGCATACGAAAGAGTTTAGTGATCTGGAAACGACCGGTGGGCGGGAGCAGGTGCTTGCTACCATGCTCCAGAAGTGGAAAAGAGGAAAAACAGAAGGAGTCGATCCGTCCCGTTTTGAAGCATTTATACGCCAGGCTTTTGAGCAGGGGAAGATGAACGGTCAACCGGATCCCAGATGGTATTATTTGATTATGGGATTGTCGGTGGAAAATCCCAGCGGCCAGACGATACTTTCCCGAAATATTCTCGCTCGTTTTCAGGATCTTATATCCAGGATCCCCCAGGTTGAATTTTTGATAGATAAGGACGCTTATAAAAAAGACGGAGAGATCGTTCCGGAGGGAACTCAGGGGGCTAAGGTGAGGCCGTGGAATAATAGTGATTTTAAGGCCTGGAACAGGATGTTGGGGGGAGATACCGGCACTGATTTTAATATTAAACGGCCGGGGGCAGAAATAGGGGATAGGACGACAGAGTTTTTTTATCAAGTGATAACCCCCACGGAAAGTGCTTTAGGACGGGCTGGCCGGACGGAAGCTGCGGCGAAAGGAAATGCTGATCATGATGACGGAGCTATGTTTTCGGCGGCTTGGGATTTTGAAACGGTGAACCGTCAGTTGGTTTTGGAAATGAATCAAAGCGTTAAGTTCACAGATGATTTTTGGCGAAATGTGTTGCGGGGATATGACCTGTATTTTCGCCAGAGATATGATTATATCAATAAGAAGGATAAAGTGTGGAAAGACAATCCGAAGTGGTTGGAACAGAAAGATAAATTATTATTGGAGCTTGGAGATCGTTTAAAGGCTTCTTTCGCGGTGACACAGTCACTTGCGGGGAATTATTGGAAAACAGGGAAGAGTACTACTTTTTTCGATCAGGGTAAGTGGGAAAAAGAATCAGGGATGTCTCCTTCTGCGGAAAAATCCAAGGCAAAGATAAATGATTTTATGGGAAGAATGTTGGAGGATGCGGAAGAGATGGAACATTCATATCTGTTTAAGATGAGGACAAATAGAGACGCAATTAGTGATGGAGAGGGGAAAAAAATAACAGAGAAAACTGCGTTACTTTTTGAAAAAAATAATGTTTTTCGGAATACGGAGAGGATAGAGAGGGTTTTGGGGAATTATGTGAAAGAGACGGGTGGGGTGATGTGTTCACAGATGGACATATTGAGTAATGATAGTATGAATAAAATAGGACTCAGAGCTGCAACGACTGATGCGTTTGATTTTCGGAGTATGGCGGGGGAGGTGGCGAATGAGGAAGAGGGGGGGGAGGTGGAGATGGCGGCTTAGACAATTAACCCATTCGGTCCATTCGGCAAGCTCAGGATTTTCAACAAGCTCAGGGTCTATGACAATTAAGAATTAAGGAATGATTTAAATTTGGAATACGGAATTCGGGAGTTAAGAAAAATTTGTATCCGCCCAAAATTCCAGGGCAGTGAATAATATTTGTATTCGGATGTAAAAA
>CAYVJW010000102.1:0-5757 GCA_964451885.1 uncultured Candidatus Peribacteria bacterium
TTAAATACTAGCTTATCTTTTTGTATTTTGGAAGTTATTTTTTATAGTTTCCTAAGCAGTTGCCCATCTGATCTTTCTACTACAAAAGTACCAACTGGATACTCGTATTCTTTTCCTCTCCATTGAGCCATTGCTGGTTTCTTCAATCTATATATCTCAACAGGCATGTCTGTAGACATAATTTCCATATCATCAAACAATTTTTGCGTACTTATTTTTAATAAAACTCGGTCTTCAGGAGTAATATCTCCTAAATCTAATTTAATCTCCTCTTCTGAGGTAGCAAATTGTACTGTCCCATCAGGCTTTACATGTTTATGATTATTTATATATCGATCGGCTAGAACTTCTAGATCAAAGTTTTCTAAAATGACTGCTAAGTCTGTATCAGAAATATCATCCGAAACAGCTGGAAAATGTTGCACTAAATTTTTAAGAAGAAAAATCAGATCTTCTCCTGAATACTTTTGTCGAAGATTCTGAAGGCCTTGTTCCCATCGCGCTTTTATCTGAGACTCAGGAATATCATCCTTATTGTCTTTCTTGTCTTTAACTTCTACTTCTTCCAGAGTAGCGCTAATAGCATCCCGAACAGAGGCTTCTGCTCGATCCGGATCTTCCTTTCCTCCCCCTAACCCACAACTAGCTAGAGCAGGAGCAAGGATATAAGGAACAATTTTTTCAGCAGTTGATTTTTTCATAATCTAAATATGTTTAAAAATATCAATTTAAAAGAATAATACTGTAGTCTGTATACACTGTTTTTTTATATTTTGTCAAGTGAAAAACATTTTGACATTTATAAAATTCGTGTAAAATAAAAATGCAAATGAAAGTAGTTGTTCCACAAGAAGCTCTGTTAGAGAGCTTAAAGGTTGTATCTCGAGCTGTGTCAGGGCAAAATACATTGCCTGTGCTCGGGAATATTTTGATTCGTGCGGAAGGGGAAAAATTATTTTTCTCTGCTACCAATCTTGAAATGTCCATATTAACCTCAACAAAGGCAAACGTTGAAAACGAAGGGGCTATTACTGTTCCGGCAAAAATCTTGACCTCTTATGTTTCTCTACTGAACCCCAAGGAAGACGTGGAACTTAATGTCGTAGGCGAGACAACTTTAGAATTAAAATCAAAAAGCTCTCAAACCAAAATCAAAGGAATCCCGTCAGATGAGTTTCCAAAGATTACGGAAGTTAATAAAGGGGCAAATCTGAAAATTTCAAGCGAGGATTTTCGCGAAATGATCCAGGAAGTCGCTTTTGCTTCACAGGAAAATTCCTCCCGCCCTATTTTATCGGGAGTACTCCTCTTGGCTAATAAAACTGAGTTAAATATCGCCGCGACTGACTCTTATCGACTAAGTGAAAAAATAATCAAGCTTAAATCGCCAGTAGATGAATTCACATGTGTCATTCCAGTAAGGGCGGTTTTTGAAGCAGATCGATTGGCGACATTGGGAAAAACTGTTGGCATCACTGTTTCCGATAATCAAATAATGTTTTCTGTTGATAGCACGGAACTTATTTCTCGACTCATCGAGGGGCAGTTTCCCGACTACACTCAAATTTTGCCAAAATCCCATTCGTCTTCCGCTCAAATTGACCGGGAAGAATTGGCTCTGGCCATGCGGAGGGTTTCTATTTTTGCAAAAGAAAGCAACCAGCATGTAAAGCTGGAATTTCTGACAGACGGAACACTTGTTATTTCCAGTGATTCAACTCAAATCGGAGAAGAAAGAACGATTGTGCCGATTGAACTAAAAGGAAGTGAAAATAAAATCGCCTTGAATGCTAACTATGTTTTAGATATACTAAGTGCACTTGGTGGAGAAACTAAAGTTAGGGTGGAATTAGAGAGTGAAATGTCTCCTGCTGTAATTAAAAAAGAAAAGAAATCTGATTTTATTCATTTGATCATGCCTCTTAAAATGTAATAAATCCCGTTCGACTTCCCCCCCAACCGGTCGAGCGGGATTTTTTGCACTTTAAGAACAAACTAAGGGCTTGGGAAAAAATAACCTTTACAATTTCATCTCATATTCACGCCATATAAATTTCTAAAAAAGTCTCACAATATCTCAATATTCCTCGATTTTTTATAAATCTATATGACGCAAATCTGAGCGAACTTGAAAACTTATTTTTTCCCAAGCCCTAAGTGAATGGTTTTTTATGTGTAATGAAGAATAAAATTAAGAGTTGCCCCTGTATGAAGGACTATTGAACTTCGCTTATAACGCGTGTCTAATTTTCTTAAATTTTAAAAGTATTCAATAAAAGTTCTTATGAATCTCTCCATCCCTTTTTCCCTTGATCTATCCAAAGAGCTCTCTGTCCTTAATAAAAGCAAAAACCTGACGCTTGTAAATTTAGGGAATGCCGCTGCTAAATCTTTTCTAATTTCTAAGGTTTTGGAACAAAGCAAGTTTCAGAATATTTTTTGGGCTTCTACGGAAGAAAAGGCGGATAATATTTTCCCTTCGGCTGAATTCTTTTTCGACGGTGATATTCACTTGCTTCCGGAAGAACTTTCTTTGCAGGATTTTTATCAAATTTCTGAAAGAATTAGGACTGAGGGCCAAAATCTCTTTCTTTTTGAGGATTTTTCCAGCGCCCTGTCTCAAAATATTCCTACCGATAAAGAAATAAAGGACAATAAGATTGTTTTAAAAAAAGGGGAAAAAATAAAGATTTTTGAGTTATTTTCCCGTCTGGAATCAATCGGGTATCTCCCCGCAGAAGACCAGATACTCCGTCCCGGCGAGTTTGTGAGAAAGGGAGAGAATCTTTTTGTTTTCCCGCTTAATCTCGGTGGCTGCGTCAGGATTACTCTTTTGGGAGATGAAATTGAAAATATTGAGGTGTTTCCTCAAACAAGAAGCAAGGATCCCGCTACGCAAGAGCTTCCTTCTGCGCAAGAGCTTCGCAGTACCGGTCGCCGGACAGGACAAGGGGCGAATCTTCCGCTACGCAAGAGCTTCTCAGAACAGGGCAAGGAGAACAAAAGGGACGTAATTAAAAAACTGGATATTTTTCCAGCTGTGTTTGAGAAGGTTTCAGGGAAGCTATTGGACTTGATTTCCGGGTGTGAAAAATCGCTTTTTATTTCGGATGATTTGGATGAGGATGTTTGTCCGGTGGGGGACTTTTTTAAGCTTAAATTCACTACTTTTCCCCGGGAAAATGAGAAATTTTTTCACCTAAATTTCTTTTCCATCCTTCCGTTTTATACGATTCCTGATTTTATTTTGGAAATAAAAGAACGTTTCCGGAGAAAATTCACTGTTGTGGTGTCTACGAAAAAGGCAGATGAAATTATTTCCCTTTTTCGCGAACACGAAATCATGTTTACGGAAGATATGGATAATACTACCCTCTCAACAGTACATATTATTAACGTCGGAGAAGAGGAATTTGTGCCGCATTCTTTCCAGAATAATGAACGAAAATTATTGTTTTTAACCGATCGGGAAATCTTTCAGTTTGCCCGTAGTTCCCGCCAGAAAAAAGCGATAGCCGGGATTAATCTTGACCTGATGACGAGCCTGAAGTCGGGAGATTTTGTGATTCATCTCGACCACGGGATAGCCAAATTTGACGGCATTGTAAGACGGGAATCGCTTGACCTTAGTACACGGGAATACTTGAAACTTTGTTATGCGGAAAGTGATAAGCTTTTTGTTCCGGTAGAGTCAGCCGAAAAGATAACGAAATTTATCGGGGACGAGGAACCGAGGTTGACGAAATTGGGGGCTGCTGATTGGAAACACTCCCAAAGTAAGTTAAAAAAAGAAGCCGAACGCATAGCCGCGGAGCTTTTAAAATTATATGCCAAACGGGAACTCGTAAAAGGAAAAAGATTTCCTGAGGAAGATGAAATGATGAAGGGTTTTTGTGAGTCTTTCCCTTATGAACTTACTCCGGGGCAATTGCAGGCATGGAATGCGGTAAAAAAAGATCTGGAACATGACCAACCTATGGATCGAATGGTTTGCGGGGATGTAGGTTTTGGAAAAACGGAAATAGCCATGAGAGCTGCTTTTAAGTGTTTTCGTTCCGGGATGCAGACGACCATATTGGCTCCTATCACTATCCTGGCAGAACAGCATTTTTATAATTTTCAAAAAAGAATCTTTAATAAAAATTACGGGGTCCGCATTGAACTTTTGTCCCGGTTTCAAACTCAGGCGGAACAAAAAAGAATCCTTCAGGAACTGGAACTGGGACTAGTCGATATTGTAATCGGAACACACAGGCTTCTTTCTGGGGATGTTAAATTTAAGAATCTGGGATTACTTATCATTGATGAAGAACAGCGATTCGGTGTAAAACAGAAGGAAAAATTAAAGGAGTTTCGTATGGCCGTAAATATCCTTACTTTGACTGCCACGCCCATCCCGCGAACGCTGCACATGAGCCTGAATAATCTGAAAGATATTTCCACTATCACGACTCCACCTCCCGGAAGACTACCGGTGGTGACGGAGGTTAGAAAATTTAATCTCAATCTTATTCGTGAAAGGATTCTTTATGAGCTGGAGCGTGAGGGGCAGGTGTATTTTCTGCATAATGAAGTCCGAACCATAGAGGCCCAAGCTCACCAGCTCCGCCATTTGATTCCGGAGGCTAAATTTATTGTAGCCCACGGACAGCTTTCCTCGAGCGATCTAGAGGAACGGATCAGGCATTTTAAAAACGGCCAGGCTAATGTGCTTGTGGCTTCCACGATTATTGAAAACGGAATTGATCTGCCGAATGCGAATACATTGTTTGTCAACCGAGCGGAAAAATTCGGGCTTGCCCAACTTTATCAGCTTCGAGGACGGGTCGGACGAAGGAGAACCCAGGCTTACTCCTTTTTTCTTTATCACGGGCAGAAGCTTGAACTCGAAGCAAAAAAGCGTTTACGGGCAATAGTGGAGGCTTCGGAATTGGGATCCGGGTTCCAAATCGCGATGCGGGATTTGGAAATTCGCGGAGCCGGAGAAATACTGGGAGCTTCCCAATCCGGAGCCATGAAATCCGTCGGGGTTTCACATTTTATGCGGATGCTTAATAAGACCGTCGAAGAAATGAAGTCCGGGGAGGTTTCTTATGAAATTCAGGAAGAAGAGTCTATTACGGTGGAAATCCCTCTTTCTGCTTACATTCCGGCGCATTTCATTCCTGATGCCAATGAAAAAATCCAGGTTTATAAAGAATTTGCCTCTGCGGAAAATCCGGAGCACTTGGAGGAAATCATGACTGATCTGCGGGAAGATTACGGACATTTACCGAAGGAGGTGGAAAACCTGTACAAAGTAATAAGGTTGAAATTATTGCTTCGGGAAGTGCATTTATCCGGCATAAAAATCCATAAAACTTCCCATCGGCATCAGGAGATTGTCTTGAGAATGGGAAAGGAATTTAAGCCCGACCAGATTTTCGGAGTAATAAAAAATTCGAAGAAGAAGTGGGTTATTACGGCCAATGCTCTGAAGCTTACGGTTGAGACTTTGCCGATTAACTGGTATGGGGATTTGATTGGGGAGATAAAGTTGTTGGAGAAGAAATAAATTATACAAAATGTGAAATTCAAAAGCGGCGGAATATAAGGGACTTTTTCAGGCTTTTTTTCGGGAATTTTAAATATACGCTATCTCAGCCCGAAAGAGAGATAACTAAATTTAATTACCTAGTTTTTGCCGAATCTCTGGGATTAAGACGGTTCTTTTGCCTAAAAAGTGGAAAAAATAAGATTTTGAAAGACATCAGTGAT
>CAYVJW010000103.1:0-5735 GCA_964451885.1 uncultured Candidatus Peribacteria bacterium
AACAGGCCTGGTTTTCTTGTGACTCATGACGTACTTATCGTTTTTCGGTTAATAGCTCTTTTTTTAGAGTTCCCTTGTACTTTTCGGAGTGGACTCAACTATGCAAACACAAAGAACGAAAAAAGTTAATGTTGAAGATATTCGCCGGAATCCGGGGAAATTTATTCAGGATCAGGTTCGAATTTTTTCAGGTGAAAAACCTCCCCAAAATTTACCAGCCTTTTTTAGAAAGTCGCAGGTATTGGGCGTTCTCGAATATGATTTGCCGATAAAATTAATCACAGAACTTACTCAGGAAGAAAGAACAGTGCTTCTGGGAGAAATTGATAAAAATTTAACGCGAGCAAGGGGAGGAGCTCGTATGGCTTTAGAAAAGATGAAGGCAAGCTTGCAAAGCCTGGATTCATCATTGCAGGAAACCGGAGGGAAATATAAGTACCGGTATGACCCGCTTTCTACAATTTCACAGAGGAAGGTTCAAATCAGGAAACGAGGGCCGGCATCTAAACCGGTAAATAAATGGATTCCCCTGGTTACCAATACGTTTTTGCAGGCTCCTGCAGAAGTGGGTGTTTCTCTTCTGGATACGATGGGATTTATTCCAGAGGAAATTTATACGAAAAAGATTTTTCGCGAAAAGGTTTCTTTTGAGCAGCTGGCCCGTTTTCATAATAATGTTTTGAAACCGCAGCAGGATAGCCGTGAATCGGTTTGCGGGGTGGGGGACCAGTTTCACAGGCAGAGAATAATGCATTCCCGGTCGCAGCTTTTGAAACATCTGTTATTAAGTGGCAAAGCTGAATCAGCAAAATCTTATAAAGAAAGTAAAATTACTATTGATACGAATGGAATTTGGGTAAATCTGGTTTCCGATAAGTCTCGGATTCATTCTCATATCCCTTTTCCGTATGTGAACGAGGATCTTTGCCAGTATTTAGAAACGCAGGAATGGCTGTCTGCTCAAGATGTGCGGGAGGTGCGGTTACAGAGAGCAAAAGTAAACTATGATGTGTTAGAGGAAGAAATGGAGGAGGGAGAAAATAGATTGGGATTTAGTGCGGCATGTGCAGAAGCATTTAGGGGTGATTCTCCTTTGGCAGAATCTTTAAATGTGGCGGTGGAAGCGGAAATTAAATCAAGTGATTGTCCAGGTCAGGAATGGGCGAGTATTGCGGCTTTGATAGATACGAATCATCCTGTGTTAGGAAAAGCTATTTCAGAAGGGAAAAGAATTCCTTCCGGGGTGATTAAATATTATTTGGATAAATATCGAGGGGTTAGTAATGGAGAGGATTATGATGATTCAGATTTGCAGAAATTAAGGTGTTTTAAAGTTATGAGTGCTTTGGAAATTGCAGAGTCGGTGGGAAGTAGTATTTCTCAATCAGAAATGCATAAACAGTTACCAAGAAGCTTAAAATCTCATGCGCTTTCTCAAACAGCAAGGGCGATGTACGAGTTTCAGAAAAATATTCTCAATGATCCTCAGTATTATGAAGTGGCAAAAATAATAGGAGCTGTGTTGAATCAAGGGATTCCGCAAAATTCAAGTAAAAATGAATTCCTGGTGTTTCGCAGCAATTTTGGGAGAAAAGAGGCTCATTCGCATTCTTTTTTGGAAATTATACATGAAGGAAAGGTAATAAGAGTATTGCTGGCTCCTGACAAACATTTGCATAGAAAACAGCGTCGTTCTTTTTCACAAATTTCCGAGCTTCCGAGAGCTGATTATGAACAACTCGAAGCGTTTGCTATGGGGTACCATCATTTTCGGCAAAAGCTTTCGGATCTTAATTTTCTAGGATTGCGCGCTAAGGCCGGGGCGAATGTTTCCGAAGCTGTACCTCGTATTTCGCCACAGGAGATAGACGAATGCATAAAAGAAATTAATATTTTTATCCTTACGGAATTTCCAGAGAAGTATAATGAAGCATTGCAGCTCTATAGGCATTTTTTTAAAGAATATGCCAAGCCTTATGCTCAGGAGGACAGAGAATCTGTGAACAAAAAATTAGGTCAACTGAAAGATTTTATTCGGGATTATTTAAATTTTTGTGAACCGCTCCAAAAAAAATATGCCCAAGGTCTTTTTGAGGCGCAAAATCCCGGGGAATCGTTAAAACGGCAGAGAGTGAATATTCGTCGATCGGAGGTGGTTTTTGATGATAATTTTATAAATGATTTGCCGGAAAGAGAAGAAAAATCCTGGCTTTATGATCCGGCTATTAGCCATTCTGGCCGGAAGATTCAGGTGGTTGAGGCAGGGGACAGGAGTATTCCGTATGCCATGGAAGCGAAGGCTATTCGGGCGCTCAGGCTTTTGAAAGACCGCCCGATGATCAATGTGGCTGGGGGATGCCGGGATACAGGATATGAAGCAGGGGGTGAATCTCCGATGGAGAAGATGAGCCGAAAAATCTTAGAAGTTTCGCATAAATATCAGGCAAATGTAGCGCCTCCTGGAACGCAGTCGGGGCTCGGGGCAGAGATGGGAAGGGCGTATTTAAAGTATCAGGATCAGACAGACCATCTTCCACCACATGAAAGAGCTCGTTTTTTTGCGGTATCGCCTGGAGGAGAGACTTATTATCCTGATAATTCGAGACTTTCTATAGATCCGGAAAGTGAAGTTTACGCAATTGCGCCGTTTGACAGTATCATTACGCCTTTTGATGCCGGGTGGAACTGGAGCGGAGCGCGAAAATCGGAGGCTCCGTATTTTCAGCATGTGGAATACATGGAGGCGATTTATGAACGGCTTGGAGAGAGGCAGCCACGAATAACCATCGTGGGGAACGGGGGGCTTTTTACTATTGTGGAAGTGAATGCGGCGTTGAAGGATGATGTGCCTTTGATTTTAGTGGAAGATACGGGACGTTTTGCTGATCTGGCAATCGCGCTTCGACGGTATTTTGATTCGTGGGATTTGTTGAATGAGGAGACAAAAAGGGGGGAGTTGGATATGAAAATTATAGAAATTATTGAGCAATATGTGCCTGGGGAATATAAAGATAGGTTATGGAAGGATTTTGGGCGGGCGGTTCCGGCGGAAAATCCGGAGCAGGAGGTTTATCGTGTGCATTTGTATGAGTATCTTTTGTTGAGTCGGGGGAAGGAGGTGGTGGTTTCTTCGATTGAGGGAGTGGATGGAGGGATTGATGGGTTAATTCGTGGAGGGGGGTAACGTGAAATGTTGTGTGTAGATTTGTGGGTGTTGTTGCTTTCGTGTTCGTTATGTTCTTTTGGCGGCAAAAGAACCAAAACCGTTGGGGTAAAAAAACTCGCGATACTTGATGTTATGTAATTGCTACTATTATTTCGCTCAAACAATTTTTACCCCAAACCCCGAAGGATTTCGCCATATTCACTGGGTGGGAAAATTGAAGAAGACATTTTGGTAGTATCTTACGTAGTTTTTTTGAGCTTCATTTAAAGCTGAAAATATGGCTTCATGTTCTTGATTAACGATACAATATATATAAAATACAAAATGTCAATATTAAGAAAAAATATTATATATAAAAAGCCGGCGCAGTGCCGGCTTTTCTAGAGGTTGGTGGACAAGCCGTGTTTTAGAGTCCTTCGGTGGAAACTGTGGTATCTTCCTTATTGGCTACTTGTAACCTTCCGGTGCGGGTGATCACGCTGTAGCCATTGTCTGTCCAATGGTTCAAAAACATTTTCAGTTCGTTTTCTTCTCTACTCAGATTAGTTTTCTCACGAAGGCGTTTGAGTTCCGCTGTATGCCATTCAGGACCTTTCATAGAGCCATCAATGAAATAAAACGGAGTTTCGTTTCTCCGACGACTCTTGAGCGGAATCTTCTCTCCAGTATTGCTCTGAACCGTGGCGACGATCTCTTGATAGAAGTAGAACGCAAGGTGTCTTCTGTCCTGGAAGATTTTGCGAAGTGCTTCTCCATTGAGTCTGGCGCATAGTTTTTGGAGATCGTTGGTTATTTCCGCCACTTCAATAGGGGCGCAATCTCCGCTGATGTTTTGTGGCACCAAGAAGGTTTTTTTTGTTGCGGCGTTGATGAGTTTCATCATATTTCTCCCGATGTTGAAGTTGATGTTGCCGAGAAGATCAGAACTGACTTGTCCAAATGTCAGCTGAAAGGAAATGAATCGTGAAATTGAGATTCTTTCCTGCAGAACATATTAAATGTCAAGTTATTTTATTTGACAAAACATAAATAAAGCATTAATTATATCATTAATTTTTGTTTTAAATGTATTTTTTTAAACAGAAGATTGTTCTTTGAGAGTTCGTAAACTTGATGTGCTCACAATGAGAAGCATATAATTTCTATATTGTATTTTTCTTGTTGTGAGCACAATGCTGCAACCTGGTTCTTCTGCCCCAGAGAGTGCAGAAATATTGGGAGAAATGAATCATGGGTACTAAATGGCAAAATCTGTTGAACGGTCCTGCGGCCAACCAAACCCTCGTGTTTAGCGGTGGGGCGTGCAACATCATCGATCGGGACGGGAACTCTGTTCGCAATCCGGGACGGGATGGTGTGAACGACTGGTTGGATGCGAATGGTATTCTGTTCTTCGAACCGCAGATCCACTTGGACACCCACGATCGTGATTACGACTGGGACATCGACGGACCCGCGGAACAGGCGGCGCGTGAGAACGCCCGAGTTACCCTCTACCAGATCGGTGATGACACCATGGCCGGGGTGACGTGCCTGGAGGTGTTGCGTGATGCTGGGAAGGGGAAGAATGTGGTCATCTGGCTTACCGGAGTGCAGGATGTCAAGGGGAATCCGGTCTTTTCGCCCAATGTGGACGTTGAGGCGGTGGAAGGAGTTCTCGGTGTTCATCTTGGCCAATACGTGAAGAACGGAACTCAGCTGCGGAAAAACCTGGTGGCTTTCACCAAGGACATGTCCAACGTCACCATCTGCCGTTCGGAGATGGAAGTACAGCAGGTAATCGGAAATGCATTAAATATCTAGACGACCCCCTATTGCTGGGGGCGTTAACGTCAAACAAATCAGCTCCGCTGATCCCTGTCTGATGTTCTGATCAAGATTGCCAAATTAAACGTCCCCCAGCGGGACGTCAGCACAAAAGTTTCACGGACTTTCACTCTAACCCGGGGCTCATGATCTTTCAGATTGTGGGCTCCAAAAATTTTGTATCTAAAAATGATTTCGTCTCCCGCATGGTTAGTGCGGGGAACGAGAGTAGGGGATTGTTTGAGATTTCGAGGAGAGGAGGTGGTGGGTTTTAAAATTTGCCTTATTTTCTCTAGATATTATGATGTCTGTAGTTGTACCATGAAAAACACTAAATTTACCGTTTACATTGAGCAGGATGAAGATGGAATATTTGTTGGTTCTGTCCCATTGATTCCAAGTTGTTATGCCCATGGTGACACAAAAGAAGAAATGTTAAAAAATTTAACCGAAGTGTTGAAACTTTGTTTACGCAACAGAGATACTTCCTTTCTTCAAAAAGCTCACTTCGTGGAAACGCATAATCTAGACATTTCTTATGCCTAAGCTAGTTCCCATAAAACCACAAAAGTTTGTTAAAATTCTTCAGCATTTGGGTTTTGAGAAAAGGGATGCTGAAGGCTCTCATGTATTTTTTCAACATCCTGATGGGAGAACAACCACTGTTCCTATTCACAACAAAGACATTGGCCGAGGACTCCTTCGGAAGATTGAGTCCACTCCGAAAAGTACAAGGGAACTCTAAAAAAAGAGCAAGAAAAGC
>CAYVJW010000104.1:0-5721 GCA_964451885.1 uncultured Candidatus Peribacteria bacterium
TAAAGCGGTACGCGAGCTGGGTTCAGAACGTCGTGAGACAGTTCGGTCCCTATCCTCCGCGCGCGTTTAGGAATTTGAGAAGAGCTGCTCCTAGTACGAGAGGACCGGAGTGGACGAACCTCTAGTGTACCGGTTGTCGTGTCAACGGCATTGCCGGGTAGCTATGTTCGGACAGGATAACCGCTGAAAGCATCTAAGCGGGAAGCCTCCTTCAAGATAAGATTCCTCTCCCGACTTGTCGGGATAAGTCCCCTCGGAGATTACGAGGTTGATAGGCCACAGGTGTAAGTACAGTAATGTATTCAGCCGAGTGGTACTAATTGGACGAACGAACTTTTTTATTGTTGCTCGTTTGATTTTATTTTGGTGGGTGATTTACAGAAAATAAATTTAATGATTAATTATTACAAAAAAGAAGGTTTAGTGTTGGTATTTGTAGCGGAGAGGGTACACCTGATTCCATTCCGAACTCAGTAGTTAAGCTCTTCAGCGCCGATGATACTTGGGGTTACCCTGGGAAAGTAGGTCGATGCCAACACTAAGCCTTTTTAATCATTATTTGATTACTCATTATTTCTTAAGGTACTTCTCCAACTTTTCCTCTATTACAGAATTAATTTCTTCCCGCTCGAATGTTTCAGAGCCAAATTGAAATTTTTTATTGCCGATACTAAATTTAAGATTTAAAACTTCTTCGGTTTCTGTATCATAAACAAAGTTTGTTTTTACTTTTTCTTCAAAAATCGCATCTATTAATTCAAAAGCCTTAAATTCTTTATCGAGTATTTTGACATTGTCTTTGGAAACAATAAATCCTTCGTTCTGGAAAAGTTCACGCACAAGTGTTCTTTGAAGAATGGCATTTCTGCTGTTTTGCTGAATGATTTCTTTTTGTTGTATGGGGGCGCTTGCTTTATAGGATGATTTTTTGAAAACATTAAGTACTCCTTTTAAAAACCGGGATTTAATTCCATGTTTGGACTCTTCCCCGATTCTAATAGTTTTAAAAGTTTGATTATTTACTTGGAATGTTCCGGAAACTGGTTCTCCTAAAAAATTTCCGTTAGCAAATGTCAAAAATTCACCATTTTTAAGCTTCGAAATTTCAAGAGAATTTACGTTAATTTCAAGATTTGCAAGAAATTCTGTCAGATTTTTATCATCACTGATTTGCGGCCTTTTGGACGTTTGTGTGTCTTCTTTTTTTCCTTTTTCTCGAAGCGCTGTGATTTTTTCTTTAATTTTCTTTTGATAGGCTTGTTGTTCTTTAATAGCCAACATTTCTTCTTCCGTAAGCCCTGAACTTCCGGCTAACTTGATAAAAGCTATTATTTCTTTTTCTTTCTCAGAAAATAAATCTTTTCGGCCTCGTTTTTTGGCAATGCTTTCAACATCTAAATTATTATATACAGTGAGTAATACTTCGGATATATCAGGGTTTGGGATTGTACGAAGGAACCTGTTTAAGAAGAAAAGCACATCTTGAGCTGACTCCAAAACAAGTTCATCAATCAACTCCGAATCTTCAACTTGCATCATTGATTCTTTTTCGATAAGCAATGCATATAATTCAAAAATTTCTTTAGAAAGAAGAAAACGTTGTGACAATAAAAGTTCTTTTAATATACGCCGCCTTTTTGTAAGCTGATACTGGAAATTTGAAGAAATTTGAATATTTTTGATTTTATCATTTAAACCAATCAATTTTTTTTTCGCTTCTTCCAAGTGTCTGTCGGCAACCAAAGTTTCTATCCGGTCAAATTCTTGTTCAATTTTTCCGAAGGCTCCGGCTTCCTGGTCATGTGTCCAAAATTCAATAAAACTGTACGCTGGATCCTTTGGAAAAACAGTTCTTAACCATGCTTTTTGAGCTCGGACAAAACGTTTCCATTTGTCATTGATTGTAGAATTTTTTTCCAAGAGATTTTTCCAGTCATGGCTATCGATTACTTTTCGGAACTCATTGAGGTGTTTTTTGCCTTTTGCGGCCTGTTTGTTTTTTATGGCAAAATGAGCCTCTACTAGTGGCAACAGTTTTTCCTTAAATACTGCTTCTTCTTTTTTCCCTTGAGAAAGTCCGATGGCGTTTTTATTTATAATATTAACAAGCTTTCCCGTAAATCGGTCTGGCCGTATAGTAAACCAGGTTTCGGGGGCCAATTTTGCATATTTTTCCAGTTTTTCTCCTATTTTTTTCTGAAATTCTACAGAAATACTGATTTTATTAATAATATCCATTCCGGCTTCATCAGAAGCAAAAGTCTGAAAAGGTTTCAACCGGAATTCTTTTTTTAATTTAGAATAGAAAAGTTGGGCGGTTTTTTCAGAGATAAGTTTTTCGTGAATTGAGACTATCATTCCAGGAGGAACCAAGAACGGAGTTTTTACGTCAGCCCAATAAAGTTCAATTGAATGGTTATAGGTGTAAATTTGAATCTGTTCGGCTGTTTTATCACGTACAACAAAAATACTGGCGCTTGGGGCATTTATCAGGAGATCATCTACTTTTAATTGGCCAATATCAGGGGCTTTTAAAATTCGAGGTTTTTCTTTTGAAAAATCCGAATCATCAACGAAATCCGAACTGTAAAATAGTTCTCCCTCTACAAGGCTTCTTTTTCCGAAGGAAAAATCAACCTCCGTACCGGGAAAAATACGTAAGAATTCTCCGTTTGAAGTAAAAATTTCTTTCGGTTCGTCGGAGACAGAAGATATAAAATGTTCTTCAAATACCACAGATTCTTTAAACGGATCCTCAACTTGGGAAACAAGGTCATACCTTGCGTTTTCTGTTATCATTGCTCCCATAAAAAGCAAAAAACCCATTCCGAAAGCAAGAACAAATTGTCCCAATTTCATGTTTATTTTTACTTTTTATATAAATATATCATGACATTATATCATTTTTAATATATTTTTTCAAGGTAATTTAGCCCAGTTTAAGGTACTGAGTCAAAACATTTGGTGATTTTTAAGACAAGGGAATTTGTTCCGAAGATTTGCCTGAAGACGTTGATCAGAGAAATCGACCTCCAAATTATCAATCTCCGAATAAAGTCTTAAGACTTCCGTAGCCTTTCTAATATCTTCAACATTTTCTTCTAAAATCATAACAGGAAATTCAGCTAACTTTTGCGGAGAGGAGACCTCACATGAAACGATTTTTTCAAATGGAGTACCAAAAGCGGTTTAGTATACCTTGCCTAAAACAGCATGTCCATTAAAATTACGAAAATAGTAGATAAACAACGTTCCTGTTCTAAGAGATGATGTAATAAGCGAAGTCCCCGACCCCAGGAGGGGGCGTAGACATGGAATCATCTCTGACGACCGCCGAGATAGCTCAGTGGCAGAGCAACGCACTCGTAACGCGTAGGTCGTGGGTTCAAATCCCATTCTCGGCTCCAGTAAATTTTACACAAAAATACCAATAATATCACCAACCAATCTCTAATAAAAGATTAATTAAAATTCAAAAAAGCCAGCGATGTTCAAAGTTTCAAAGAACGTTAATAAATATCATTTAGAAGTTTTGTTCACTTCATACTTACATCATGTCAGAATCTCTTCTTAAAGTCTCCGGTCCAATAATGATCGGCCCCTCTAGCAGCCATACTGCCGGGGCTCTAAAAATAGGGCAGTTTGCACGAGCCTTTTTAGGAGAACTTCCTGATATGGTAGAGATTTATCTTCATGGCTCCTTTGGAAACGTCTACCAGGGCCATTCCACGGACAAGGCCATTGTTGCCGGGTTGTTAGGGATGAATACTGATGATGAAAATATAAAAAATTCTTTCGAGGAAGCGAAAAAGAAAAATATGAAATTTAAATTTATCCCATGCAATCTCGACGTTGGTCTCCACCCGAATACTGCCAAAATAAAAATGTTCAAAGGCAAAAAGTCATTCAGCGTCACGGGAGCTTCTATTGGCGGCGGCACCATTTGTATTACTAAAATTAATGAGTTTGAAACGAATATCCAAGAAATTATGAAGGGAACTTACACTGTCATTGTAATGCATCAAGATGCCAAAGGCGTACTTCTCGCCATTGCTTCTGCTTTAACAACGGAGAATAATAATATTGCAGCTATTCACTCCGTTCGAACTGCTAAGGAGGGGGATGCTATGACTATCGTAGAAACAGATGAAAAAATAAGTTATGACACCCTAAAATGCATTAAAAATGAAAATCCATACATTTACTCTATTTTCGAAATAAATTAGGGTTAAATCCTTAAATCATGAAATACAATTTCCATTCTGCCGCAGACATTTACGCCTTCACAAAAAAATACAAGCTCAACTTATACGAACTTTGTCTGAATAAAGAAAAAGAACTTACACAAAAAACTGAAGTTCAGATTATTAGCATCCTAAAAAAAAGACTCAAAATAATGGAACGATCCATAAAAAAAGGTCTTGAATCACCACGTCAAACAGTTGGAAAAATGGGGGGGAGAAATGCTTACGATATGCAAACATTTATAGAAAAAAATGGGTTCAAAAATATGGCGATGGGATCATTAGCCATCAAAGCGGCAATGTACGCTATTGCCAACAATGAAAATAATGCCTGCATGGGCTGTATTGTCGCCTGCCCTACAGCTGGGGCATCTGGAGTACTGCCAGGAGTGTTGTTTGCTTCTCAAGAACACTTTAAATTTACGAAAGAAGAACTTACAAAAGGTTTTTTGGTAGCTGCAGGAATAGGATCTATTATTGCGGAGAGTGCTACCCTTTCTGGCGCAGAAGGAGGATGCCAGGCAGAAATAGGCTCCGCTGTAGCTATGACTGCAGCTGCCCTTACTTTTATGCGTAAAGGCACCCCCGAACAATGTCTTCAAGCGGCTGCATTGGGTCTTAAAAATCTTCTGGGGCTAGCTTGTGACCCTATCGGGGGAATGGTCGAAGTCCCCTGCATCAAACGAAATGCTTTTGGGGTACAATATGCCATTTTCGCTTCAGATCTAGCTTTGATGGACATAAAAAGTTTTGTTCCTTTTGATGAGGTCGTGGAAGCCCTTAAAAACATTAGCAACCTCATGTCTACCAAAATACGAGAAACTTCTTTGGGAGGCTTGGCCATCACAGCCACTGGAAAAAAAGTCAACGAAACATTCGGAATAAAAATCAAAAGCCTGGAATAATTTAAAGGGAACTCATGTTTTTGATTTTAGGGGGCAAATTAATGCTCTTTTTTTGACGAATAATAATAAAGATGCATGATGTTTTGCATATGGAACGATCAACCGATACTTCAAATCCCTATCACAGTTATCTTGATAATCTCCCTCGTGAAGTTTGGAAAGAGCGGGGATGGAAAACGGCATTGGATGTAATAGAGTCTAATAATATGACTGAGGGGCCGTTTTTTGAACTCACCCCCGGGATATGGGAGCTGAAAACACGGGAAAAAATAAATGCCGTCCTCGAAGTTGATAAATCTGTAGCGGCCTTAACAACTAATTGTTTTCATGAAGTCGGCCGAACACCGAAAACGGGAGAACCTTATTTTTCCGGAGACTTTCGGGATCATCCGGAATTTGAATATCATCTCGACATATTGGAAAAAGCCTGGGGGGAATTACCCGAAGCACATCCACGCAGAAAAACGCTTAATTTAATAAAGGTTTTGGCCGCACAAAAAGAAACAGCTAAAAAAATAGTAACTATCCAGTATCAAAAATAGGATCCCTTTGTTTTTTGGCGAAGAGAGCGG
>CAYVJW010000105.1:0-5693 GCA_964451885.1 uncultured Candidatus Peribacteria bacterium
TTTTGACTTTTTTTGAGGTGAAAATTACGGACAGACGATTTAGGTCACACCCGTTGTTTTCGTAATAATACTCCAACGCTTTCTGTGTACACTGCCCGTATTTTCCGTCTATCTGTGTACAATTTGCCGGTAGAGCCTTCCCTGTTTTGGGGTCTTTATAGCTGCCGGTAGCCACCAATTTTCTCTGAACGGCCTGTACGCTACAGGACAGAAGCCCCAGATCAGCGCATACTTTCTTTAGGCCTTCGTATATGTCGCATGCTCCCTTCTGCGTTTGCGTGCCCTGGATATCTCCTTCGTAGCAGGAAGGGGGGATTTTTTTCAGCGCCTCGGGGAATTCTACGCACTCCGGCTTTTCGATTACCGCCGGTTCTCTCTTTTTTATCTCGATTTTTTCCGGCTCCTCTGCCACGGTCAGTGGAGGTGCTTCTCCAAGGAAATCAATCCTTGTTACAAATTTTACGAGCGTGTAGGCGAGTATGGCGATAACCGCTCCTATGACCGCCCAGGCGATAATGTCGCGGCCTTTTTGGATCATTTCCGGCGTTCCGGAGCTGACGAGGTACATGACGCCTCCTATCATGACCATGATCACGGCAACCCCAAGGAGATAGGCGAGCATGGTGTTTGTAACCGCAGGCATAAGCCGGTTTGAAACGTAGCATACCCCGTCTTCTGCCCGATAAGGTCCTGGCAACAATCCCCCGTGAAATACGGGCGGCTTGTCGTCCCTTATGTCGCATTCGGGAGGGCATCCTACAAATCCTTGGTCAACCGCTTTCATGGCTACGTCGGTATTTGATTCCAGGATGCCGTAGAGTTCATTACCTTCTGCCGGCAATTTACTTCCTCTTTTCGGGTCGGGGATGCTTATTTCGTTCTCCTGTCCTTCTTCTACAAAAGAATTTAACATTTTTTCCCGGAACATCGGCATAACTTCGCATTTTTCGTTGTACCAATCTTGGAATTTTTTTACTTCGTCATCGGGACAGACTATCCATTTGTTTTTTACGGCTTGCCTGGCTATTTCGGTATTGGGTCCGTGTTTTCCATCTTCTTCTAGCCGACTTGGGATTGCTCTGCTGGGATCTAGCTTAAAAGGTTCTTCATCTACTACATACTGGTAATACAACGGGTATTCACGATCTTTGTACCGGCCCCTTATCAGACATTTTTTATTTTTAAATAATCTGTTATACCAATTTTGAAACTTTTTTACTTCCGCTATCACCTCTTCGTCCCCGGTATATCCGTCTCCGTCTTTGCTTCTATCCAATTGGGCAGGAGAAAGTTTTGGAAACTTTTTTTTGTAATCATTGTAATAAGGCATGAGTTTACCTTCAAATTCGCCGAAACTTTTGTCTTTGAAAACTTCCAGGTCCGCCTTCGTCACTGCGATCACTTCCAGGGTGTAGTCCGCCGTGGCGGGTTTGTCCATGTCTATTTTGTCCAGTGTAACGGCAATGTCGTGGGCGTTATCCCCATCGAGGTCAATCCTTTCTGTTTCACCTTCTTTAAGGATGAATTTATGGGGCGTTCCACTGGCCACTACGAAAGTAACTTGATTTTCTTCTATTTTGGTTACCTCTATGTAATGCCTCTCCGGCAGGATTTTCCCCGTGCACTCTCCCTCTAGCCGGCAAATCCCTTCTTCCGGCTCGATTTCTATGCTCTGGCAGGGTTCTTCTTTTACTCCTGTGGTTAGGATTTTTAGGCCGAAATCCGCAAATCCTTTGTATATCTTTTTTCCCTCGGTAAGCAGTTTCATTGTAAAATCCGCAAAATCCCCCAACCCCTCTCCCCCTTTGGCTAGCACTTTTACGACAAATTCCGCCACATTCCCCAGGGCGCTCCCGCCTTCGGAAATGACTTTGACCATGTATTCGGCCAGTCCTTCTAAGGCTTCTCCTCCTTCGGCCAGTGCTTTCACGATAAATTCGGCGAAACTTTCTCCAGATTCCGCTTCCACGCTGGAAACCGCCAGCGCTTCATTTATTATTACGTCTTCATTAAGCTCATCTCCTCCGAAAACAAAAAACATCATCATAATCCCCACCAAAACCTGCCGGTTTCGGAATAGTTTTTTGAAGAAAGAGGGGATTTGTTTTTTCATTGGTTTTCTGAATCTTGATGGATTTTAAAGTTGGGATCGGGGCGAATAAGCTATTGAATCATTGCCCCTGTACTTTGTTTTTTATTTCCTCCTTATACTCTTGTAATAATATTAGTACAAAATCTCCCGGTCGCTTGAACTCCTGCATTGTGTTTTCGAATAAGTTTGCGTCTGGTGAAAACCCGGTCCGCTCTACCTCTATTTCATCTCCGGATACCTGGAAAAAATCATCCTCCGGCCAATCAAGATTTTCTATCGTTTTCAGCTTGGCCTCCGCCGCGTCTACAATCTTTTTATTGTCCTCCGTCATTTGAATTTCTCGTGCCGTTTTTCGTATTTTCTTCATATTGTTCATCAGAATGTTCACGACTTTCTGAGAAGTAAGCCCAAACCCCCTCACTTCTTCTATTGAAAAAAGTGGCCGGTTTCCTGCTGTATAGGCTATATCTATCCTGGGAACCGCGTTTATACCCCCTTCTACCGCAAACAAGTCTTCAGTATTTTCCCAGTTTATCGACCGCAGGTTTTTATTCTCCCATTCTTTTATCGTTTCAATGACCGAGTTTATAATCTTGTTTTCTATCCCGCCCTCTATTGCTTCCTTGCTCGCGCAACATACCGCGACTCCTTTCATAAGTGCCCAACATTCGTCTTCCGGCATTATGGTCTCTGGTTCACATGTTTCCCCCAATCGACATAATCCCTCTACTCCTGGGTAATCCTGGCTTGTGCATTTTTGTTCTATTTCCGGCTCTTCTTCTGTTTCTATTCTCGGTCTTGCCTTCTTTGCCGATGCTTCCTCTCCTGCTGCCGGTTTCTTTTTTGGCTTTGAGGTGGTCATAGGTAGGTCTTCGGCTTCTTCGCTGCAGCACACTGCGCCTGCTCCGATTTTGTCTTCGCATTTTTCGCCTTTGTCCAGACCTTTTTTGGTGGTGAGTACCAAAAATTCGATTCTTTTTCCTTCTTCGACCGTTGCTTTCGCTTTTCCTCCCCTCAGCCATTTATCTTGGTCGTTCTTTGGGGATTTTTTTCCGTAGGGAGCATACCAGTGAAGCATGTTCCAAGCCGGATCTGGTTCTTTCCCGTCAGTAACAATCTTTATCGCATAATTAGCCGATCCGGTCTTGGGCTTTGGTATCCCGTCAGTGAGCAGTTTTATGGAAAAGTCAGCAAAATCCTCATCTTTCTTGCCTTCGGATAAAACCTTTATGGCATATTCCGCCAGGTTTCCCAGAGCGCTCCCTCCTTTTGCGAGAACTTTTACGACAAACTCGATAAATTTCCCCAAGGCTGTTCCTTCCGTCAGGGCTTTTACTTCGAATTCAGCGTAAGGCTCGGCAGCCGCGGCTTCTGTTGCGGCTTGGGCGGTGTTAATTTTTGGATTTCCAAGGGTGAAAAATATGATCAATACCCCCGCCAGAACCGTTGTTTTTTTAAAAAGAGAGATAAATTTTTTCATTTTTTATTTTCCATCTATTTTTACCAAAATTTTGGGAAATTTGGAAGTCCTTCCCTCTTCCTACTTACCCCTTGCCCCTGCTCAAAACCTCTGTCACCCTTTCCTGCACCGGCGCAACTGTCTCATCTTTTCTAAATGCCTTTATATATGTCTGAAAAAGCACTCTTTTTTCCGGATGTTTGGCTCTGTGCGTTTCCCTTAATTCATGAGCCCAGTCGAGAAAGGCTAAATAATTCGGGTGAGTGTCGATTCTTTCGAGGGGGGTGATAATATCATCGGGATTTTGGGCATTCGGATCTTCCACCCAAGCCCAAAGCTCAACTCTTTTGTTTGCCTGCGCTTTTTCGAAAGCCTTTTTGCCCGGCATTCCTCCGTTATACAAAATCCGGCTGTGGCTGTCTCTTTTTTTCAGGTTTCTTGTGATTTGTGATTCCGGAGGGGGCTTTTCTCCGTCTTGCGGGCGGATTGTTCTTTTGGTACGGGGGATTAGCACCGCCGAATTATCTTCCGAGTCAGTAGAAGGCTCTGTGGAGCAACCTGAAGATTTTTTCAATGCTTCGCGCGGAGGAAGCACTCGGTATTCGGCATTCATGTATCCGCACAAGGCATAAAGAATATGCATTCGCAATGCTTCGTACTGCTGGGGCGCCAGCAGCTCGAGAATCAGATTTGGATCCAGCTTATCAATGGAAATATTGCCCTCGGCAGTAACCCAAAAGTACAAACTTTCAATACCGGGAACAGAAATAACTCTTTCCAGGCCATTGGCCATCACTATCTTTTCTTTTTCGCCTCCGGAAAGTTCGAATTTTTTGAAATTATCCCGGGTTATCAAACGCCCGCTGGCGATAAATTCTTCCTCGTTAGCCGGGCTTAAGAAAATATAGCTATCTTGCAAAACGACCTCTTCTTCTTTTTCCAGAGCCATCGCAATACTGACAAGGTCGCGCCCGAGTATCGAAACATTCCAATACCGATCGGCCGTTTCCTTCAGATCCGAAGCATTAGTTTTATCCTGAGCATCCTCCCCAAAAACCACTTCCGCGGTTTCCTGTGTCTCAACGGTCTTTTTTGTTATATGAAGCATATTACTCATCACATCAATTATGTTTTTTTCAAAAAAAACCGCCGCAACCCTCTCTCTCTGGCTGTTATGGCTTCTCATTTGCGGGAGAAAGGTTCTTATCGTGTCCTCAAGCGCTGTAGCATGTTTGTGAAGCTGGCGGTAGATGTGGGTGATTTCGGAGGTATCACAAACCGATTCAAGTACGCTGTCGTCAAACTTTCTAAAAATATGATAAACAAGCCGTTCGTGAAGCGCCGTTGAGTGATACAAAAGGACTTTTCTTTTTGATTGCGGGGAAGTCATCAGCCCTTTTCCCTGTGCCCCGAGAAAGGTGGAAAAAGTAATTATTCTTGCGCTGTAAGCAAAAACATCTTGAAGTGATAGCCCCAATCTTTGGTGTTCAGTGAGCAAGTGAGCAGCCATTTGGGCGGCCGTTTCTTCTATGAGGGGTTTGTTTGCCTCATAGAATTGCTTTTTTGGCACCTCTCGGTTGGCAAATACAGCTTCAGAAAACTGCCTCAGGTTTTCTATGCATTCCGGCGACAAAGGCTCTGTTTCTGATAATTTCGGGTTGTAGACATGCCGGGTAAAATGTTCCAGCCCCTCCGCTATGTCTCTTTCATGCTTTTTCTTGCTCTTCGCCAGTTTTCTTCGAAACTTCGGAGGAAACAGCATTCTGTGGATGTTTTCGGCACCTGTAAATGCCCGGTTGAAATTTTCGGTAAATTGCTCCGGGGAGGTTATGCCTTCGGGAATCGTCGATTCGTGGGACATTGGGGCGCGGAATAAACTTGGTGTAATTATAGTGAGAATCTTGGTTTTGTCAATATTCGATTGCGTGAAGGCTCTCACTGAGGGTAAAGTCCCCCTGTGAAGGGGAATTTAGGGGGTTAAAGCCGAAGGCAATTCGCACAAACATCGCAACTGAATAAATCATGTTCGTTCTGTATTTCCTTCAGACTTAACCCCCCTACCCCCCTTAACAGGGGGGAGATCCCTCAGTAGGCCGAATAGCCAGAGCCCATTGCTGAGCTCCAGCCTTCTAAGAACCGGAC
>CAYVJW010000106.1:0-5624 GCA_964451885.1 uncultured Candidatus Peribacteria bacterium
TTTGTTTTCATCACCGCCTATTCTTGCATAACTTTTTTGTTCCTCAAGTTTTTATCACACAACTTCGGACAGATTGCTTGAAATTTTTTGGTTTTTGAATATTTTAAACTTGCTTAAAATAAACGGGATTACTACCAAAACATAGATATTAAAATTTCACGATAAACAAAAAGGGGAAGCGGTACTAGAATTGCGCGTTATTCATTATTTCCTTCACTTTCCTCAACGCATCAACCGCATGCTGCACCGTATCCACCCGGATACGATCATCCCCAACCCGATACTTCACCGCGCCAATGAATCTTTCCGGATACTTAAACTTTTCCGGATTCTTAAACTGCAGATTAATCAAATTACTGCCCCCTAACAAAATCGCCTTTTTATATTTCACCTGATGCTCCAAATCCCCCACTAATTTTGCCAATTCATAAGCATACGCCAAACCCTCCACATAAACCCCATCCGAAGCTGAATGAGGGCTGCCGTATTCCGGGTGGCGCGAATCATAAAATCTTCCCAAATATTTTTTTCGCCCCTCTCCTGTTTGGTTTTGAATCTTCAATAACTCGTCATTTAAAACAAAAGCCGCCTCCGCATATTTTTCATTGCCAGTAATCTTATACTGCTTATTTAAGCTCAACGTATGCCAGGGCACATAAGCCGGATAATAATTTTCTTCCAAATGTACTACATACCGGTCGATATAAAAATCCTGTGAGACAACAGCTGCCTTCAAGTACTTCTCGTCTTTTGTTTTTTCATACAACTCCACCAAACTCAATATCGCCTCCCCGGAATAAAAAGTAAGCAAATAGTCTTTATCATAGTTATAATCCGGATCAATAAACCACGGCTCAAACGACCCGTCTTTATTTTGCAATTTCAAAACCGTATTTGCCAACTTCTCGGCCTTATCGGCGTAATCTTTATAAAAAGGACTGTAAACCAAAGTCCTCAAAGCCATAGCAATAGCCCCAAGCTTGGACTTGGAATTATAGTAAATATATCCTAAACCGTCTTTTTCCTTGTACCAATACTTAAAAATAAAATCCAAATTCTTTTTATGCAGCTTCTGCAACGCAACATCACTCACACTCAATTCAGCCAACAACCTCGAAGCCATCAGCTGCCGAATCATATTATTCTTCCGGGAATATTTTTCCGTCTTCGGATTGTACTGATACACAAATATCCCCTTCTCCCGAAAGTTATTCACCAACCACTCTGTAGCCAAACCCAAAGATTGATCTATTTCATCAGAAGTAATTTCTTCAGGAACAAATTCTCTTTTTATCTGAATCTTCCCCCTCATAAAAACGATGGCCCCCAACATAGAGATGATAAGGGCTATCGAAATAACTTTCACTATATTACTCATTATTCATTACTCCCCTGTCCAGCAAAGCTTTAGCGAAGAGGGATTAATCATTATTCTCCAATCCCCTGTCTCCACCCTTCCCCCAATGCCCGCTCAAGAGCCGGCGGCGTATTTTCAAGTAATCGCAGATCAAAGCTCACCTCTACATTCGGCTCAAGCTCTACGTCCGGATCAACCCCAATGTATTGCCGATATCGAAATAAATTACCAATATTACCCACCAGCATGCCGGAAACGTTCAAAGGGACAACACTACTTTCGAAGCTAGAGAGTAAAGTAGTCGGAGGCCTGATTTCTCCATCTTCAACAATGAAAACTCCGGCAATGTTAGTCACCCCAGAAGAAACAATAATATTCCCACCATTCCGAACAATAAATGCCGCATACCCGTTACTTATTTTTAAATCCCCTCTAATCTCAAAATCTTTTCCATTGTCGATAATAAAGGTTTTGCTTTGTCCATTCATATCCAACACGGTAGTTCCCCCACTTGAAGTTGCCGGTGCTCCGTCTCCTTCAACAAAATAAACTCCACCCTCGTCTTTTGTCGTCTTGAACTGAGCATTTAGTATTCCGGAAAAAGATTCAGATGTATCTTTCTGATTCAACTTCAAATTTTCATAGAAAACATCAGCACTCATGCCGGAAAATTCCTCAATTTCCGTCAAAGTTTCTTCTGTAACTTTCTCAGAAACCCCCTGAAACCTTGATAATAGCGTTTCTACAAAAACCCTTCCGGAAGTAACCGCCTCCCCAATAATTGACTGCGGGTCTCCGGGAACCAATTCCTCCTGAGTATTTTCAGAAAACCGGAAAGCAACATCCCCTCCACGCGCTTCTACAAAAGGACGGACAAGTTTCACATTCGCGGTATCCCCTAAAGTAGAATCTGAAAATACATCTTCCAGGTATCTATTAAACGCATTACAAGCCCCTCCTATTCCAACAGCTCCTCCGGTATATTCTATAACTGCAAAAGCTACATTTTGAAGATTCGCTACATCAAAATATACGGCTAATTCCGAATCCATTACATAATCGAAATAAGGATTAATGGTTCCATTAGCATTTAAAATACTTACCTCTACGCCAGTAAGAGCCCTTTCGTAATATCTCCCACCGACATTCCAATCCCAATCCGAAGTAATAATTCCCTCACGATTCCAGATATGCCCTGACTCTGCCGGAATTATAAAGTCATAAACCCTTATTTTTCCTGAAGAAATAGTAGGCACATCATTACCGCCTACAGTCAAGCTGATGCGATAAGTTACTTTCTCTCCGCGAGATATAGCCGCCTCTTCGTCAAAAACCCCTGAAATACGCCGAACCTCTTTTTCAATGGAACTGCCAAGGCTTGGATTACATCCTCCCCCACCTCCCGGTGGATAAATAATCCGATCACATTGAGCGATAAGATCGACATCTAAACTCCCGGTATAAGGCACTTCTATCTGCCCTCCAATCTCATCTCCGCAAACCGAAAAATCTTTAGATTCAGCCCATTCAATCAAACAATCCCGAACCGTTTTTCCCGGATCTTCTTCGCAATCCCGGTAAACAATATATGTCGGTTCATCTACATCTTCCACCGGATAACGCGGCACACACTGCCAGGCATTTGTAGAAGAGTGAATGCTACAAGTCCCAACTGTTGGATTTGAGTCTCCTCCCCCGCCACCTCCATCTCCATCATCACCTCCATCTTCGATTTCACAAATGTCGCTACAACCGTCCCCGGAAATAGTATTTCCATCCTCACATTGTTCCCCCTGCTCCCAGATATCATTACCACACTCGGAAATTCCGTCTTCATCTATACAGATATCACTACAGCCGTCTCCAGAGATATTATTATCATCGTCACATTGTTCGGGATCTTCCAATACTCCGTTTCCACATTCTCCGTCATACTCCCATTCGCAAATGTTGCTACATCCGTCCCCAGATATTCTATTATTATCATCACATTGTTCACCGAGGTCTAAATTGCCATTACCACAGTTACCATCACCTCCATCTTCGATTTCACAAATGTCGCTACAACCGTCCCCGGAAATAGTATTTCCATCCTCACATTGTTCCCCCTGCTCCCAGATATCATTACCACACTCGGAAATTCCGTCTTCATCTATACAGATATCACTACAGCCGTCTCCAGAGATATTATTATCATCGTCACATTGTTCGGGATCTTCCAATACTCCGTTTCCACATTCTCCGTCATACTCCCATTCGCAAGTAGAACTACAACCGTCCCCGGATGTCCTATTATTATCATCACATTGTTCTCCTAAGTCTAAAGTGCCATTACCGCAATCACCATCATCATCTTCTTCACCACCCTCTACAGTATGACAAACTTCATTCGAACTAGTACCGATCGTCCCGTCACTCGATGCCCCATCGGCTATATTACATATTCTTATGCCCTCTGAAACGTTTTCACGAACCCGAACAAGGAAATTTTTTGTAATTGAATCACTCCCGACAAATTCTTCCCGAGTATAATTCACTGTTACCGTCTGTCCATCAGCGGAAATCCCATCACTTCCGGCAATTATATACTCTAAATTAGAATCCAACTTATCAGTCAATACCACCCCCTCCAACTCACCATCTCCAATGGTCCGAACTGTTAGTCTATAAACAATATTATCTCCTACATTAACCATCGCTTCGTCAACCGGAATAGCTGCTTTTTCAAGCATAAAAAACTCAAATTCCTCTCCTCCCGGATTTGAAACTGTATGGCAAATGCGATTTGAAGTTACCGCAGAAACCCCGTTTGCTGTCCCGTTTGCGGAATTACAAACCTCTGCATTATGTGGAGTAGTCTCTGGTGAACGAACAGTAAAACCCTTGATCAAAGGAATCGTTGTCAATTTTCCATAATCCAACATCACTGTCCTTCCATTAACAGAAACCCCCGTACTTCCCGTTCCGACATACTCCAAATTTTGATCCAAAGTATCTGTCAGCGCTACATTTTCAAGTCCTACGTTTCCGGTATTGGTAAGAAGAAGGCTGTAATCTACATTATTTAACACATCAACAGTAGTCTGCTGGTTTGGAGAAGCTTTTGTGATACTGAAAGAGCGTTCAGCAGGTACTACCTCCAGCTGAAAAAAAACTGCTTTCAAATAAGCATAAGATCCATAAACCGTTCCCAACTCAACTTTTGAAGAAAGATTAGTATCTGATGAAACTAACTCCGTCCTCTTTAATTCATAATTTTCTTCAGCTCCATCACAAAATCCTGCATCAGGAGATTCTGATTCAATCACAAAAACATTTTGAGAAGAAACTCTCCGAAACGAAAAATCCCCATTAAAGGAAAACGATACAATATCATTTATCTTCTGTGGAATTGCGTCAGAAGAAAATACACTTGCCACCAAACTTTCCGGATTACTCCAATTTAATTCTACAGCAGTATTTCTTGCTTGATTTCGATTTTGACATTTTTGTTCCGCATTATTGTGAACATAAACCTGAACCCAAATCCGATCACCAAGTTCCACATTACCTATTCGATGATCAAATCGCTTCGGAATATCTCCCACTCGCTGAGCCGTTGAAAAATCTCTTTCATCAAAGTGATTTGAATTAGTTCGAGATTGACTCCTTAGATCCGGTAAAGTTGGAGTAGAATCTGTAAAACGATTAAATTCTATAGAAGATTCAGTTCCAAAAGGATTACTACCCGTAGGCCCTCCAGTAATCCCGTCCCTATTAGGAAAGAAATCCCCGCTCTCTGCCAAAACAAAACCCGGAATAACTAAAATCAACCCCGTCAACAAGAAAACAATGCCCGATTTAAATCTAAAAAACATTTTTAATAATTAATATTTATTCTAAAATGCCCAGAATTTGCTTTTTGTCAAGTTTTGTTTACAATTTCATCATGGCAAAGGAATATCAATGTACTTATCCAAATGATAATTAGCAGGATCAGAATAAATCCGTCCCTCTTTACTTATTTTCGGCTCCAAAATAAAGCTCTGTCTCCACTCTCTATAACTTAAATAACCAAAAATAGCCGCTGTCAATGTCACAGCAATAATAATCCCAAAAATCCACTTTTTTCGTTTTGTCTTTTTTTGATCTTTCATAGTCAATTCAATAAATATTATAATTATATATATAATAATAACAAAAGAAAATGAAAATGCGTAGTTTGTTTTTTTGCCGGCAAAGTTCCATTTTGATGTGATGTGTTGAGAAGTAAACTGATAAAAATATA
>CAYVJW010000107.1:0-5607 GCA_964451885.1 uncultured Candidatus Peribacteria bacterium
GTCCGGTTCTTAGAAGGCTGGAGCTCAGCAATGGGCTCTGGCTATTCGGCCTACTCTTTTTCTTTCCTCTTCTTCGCCTCATTCCTGTATCTTATCACTGGAGTTTGTTCTTTTGTGTTTTGTCTCTTGAATCTAACTCTCCAAATTTTCCTCCCTAGCTTCATTGTCGTCTCTTCCCAATCTGTTCGAATCCCGAATGGAGAGGAATCAAAAAATTCAATGTCATTAAAACTCGAATTCCGTAATATTTCCAAAGTTTCATCAAATAAAAATTTTTGGTCTGTCTGAAATATAAATGTTGTTTTGCAATTAATAAAATCGTTTATTTTTTCTAAAAACTTTGGAGTAATAAACCGTCGTTTTTTGTGTCGATCCTTAAACCACGGATCTGGAAAATTAACATAGATCGTCTCAATCTTTATTCCCCGATCAACTGAAGGTTTTAAAATACTCTCAAAATTCCTCCCCCCGTCACCTCCAAAAACAACTACATTAGAATAATCTTTAAATTTTTCTTCCAGTTTTTTCATCAATGGAACCCGAATCTCAAAAAGAATATAATTTTTTTCCGGAAACTTTTTAATCAATTCCTCCGCAAACTCCCCTTTACAGCTTCCCACATCGACAATAATGGTGTTATCATTGGGAAACCCAGAGAAAGAGATTTCTTTGGTAATAGAAAGAGGATTTACATGTGCTCTTACTCGTTTTGTCATTCGCAATTTCTAATTGATAATTAATACCCCCCCTCCAATCACCATACAATACCAAGCAAACCACACCCATTTCCCCTGTATCAGATCCAACATCCATTTAATGGATAACATCGAAGCTATAAAAGAAAATACAAACCCTGTCATAAAGTGATAACTGAATAGAATTTCTGTAATGTCCGTATCGGAAAAAGAAAACACTATTGCCCCGGCAATTGTTGGAATGGCTAACAAAAAAGAAATTTCCACTGCCAGTTTTCGATTGATTCCCAACAAAATCAAAACAGCAATGGTTAAACCCGAACGGGAAATTCCCGGTATCACCGCCAATCCTTGAAAAAAGCCTAGAGCAACAGCCATTTTCCAAGAAAATATAGTCTGTCCGGTCCGGAATTTCTCCGCTGTCAAAATCAACAAAGCTGTAAAAAGAAGCATCAAAGCCACTGTTTTTACCGATAAAAAATCCTCAAAATACGGTTCAATAAATAGAGCCACAGGAACGGTACAAGCGGTTGAAACCAATAGTTTATATCCCAACTGCCCTTTTGCTGATTTTGGAGTGGTAAATGTTTTTTTAATTATCTCGATAATTGCATCACGAAAGAAAATCAAAACCGCCAACAAACTCGCTCCATGGAGCCATATCTCAAAATTTAAATCCGGCTTCAAACTAAAAAATTCTTGCGCCAAAAAAAGATGGCCGCTGGAAGAAACAGGGAAGAATTCAGTAACGCCCTGGAGGATGCCGAGGAGGATGGAATCGAGTAGCTGCATTACTTTTTGTTATCCTCTTGTTGTTCAGCTTTTGATGGTTCTTCTTTCTCATTCAAATTATTAAAAAAACTCAACGCAATCGCCAATACAAGCACTGTAATTAAAATCGCCGCAATCAATCCTCCAAAAAGAGAAAGAATGGGAAAGTCTTCTGCTAGTAAGCTAATTATCTCTGCTAAAATATTATTCCAGGCTAGGGCAATAATCATTCCTACAAAACCTGCCACAAAAGACACTAAAAACCTTCTGGCACTCTCGTTTTTTGGCTTGAAAACTTGCAGAGTAATAAGGTGCTTAAAAAAAGAGACTTTTCCTTCCATCGATTATACATTAAATTTTTTTCATTATTGTCTTTATTAGGAATTTTTCAAAATTTTTTTCTATTGATAATATATTGTTTCAATATCTGAAGCGTAGGAGTATAATTGATTTTGATGCTCAACCCAAACCTCAAAGTCATATCTCAAAATCCGCAGCGGCTTGCTTCCGGCCATCGTCTTTGTCCGGGATGCGGCATTTCCGTGATCCTGAAGCAAGTGCTCACTACCATTGATAATCCCATCATCACCGCAAATGCTACCGGATGCTCTGAAATTTGCTTCGGAGCTTATCCGTATGCAAGTTTCCGAAGCCCCTGGATTCACTCTCTCTTTGAAAATGCTGCTTCCGTGATATCCGGAGTGGAATCAACCTGGAAATCATGGAAAAGGCGGGGAAAACTAAGTCCTCTTCAAAAAAAGACAAAATTTCTTGCCATTGGTGGAGATGGGGCTACATATGATATCGGATTCCAATGGCTCTCTGGAGCCTTAGAACGGGGCCATGATTTCGTGTATATCTGCTTCGATAACGAAGGATATATGAATACCGGCTATCAACGTTCAGGAGCTACTTCAATGGGATTTAAAACTAACACCACTCCACTCGGAAGCAAAATAACCGGCAAACCCCAACATCGAAAAAATCTGACAAAAATCCTGGCTGCGCATGATATTCCTTATATAGCTCAAGCAAACCCGTCCAACTTTGCTGACTTGATGAAGAAAGCCTATCGGGCTTTTGAAGTCGAAGGGCCGGCAGTAATCAATTGTTATTCCGTCTGTCCGACCAACTGGAAATTCGATCCGCAGAAGGGTATGGCAGTTTCTCAACTCGCAACAGATTCAAATTATTGGCCGCTTTATGAAGTGGACCACGGAAAATGGAAAATTAATTATCGTCCTCGAAATATTGAAGATAAACTGGAAGAATTTTTAGGTGTCCAAGGAAGAACAAAGCATTTGTTAAAACTGGAAAATAAGCCGGTTTTGGAAGAATTGAAACGAAAGATTGAGGAGGATTGGGGGTATTTGGAGAAGATGGAAGAGACATTTCCATTCTAATTTTCAATTTCTAAACAATATTTGAATCATTCTTTAATCAGTTCCTCCTGTTTCTTTTCTTCTTCCACTATTACTTCCTTAATCACTGAAATAGAAGCCACTAAATCATCTTTTGACCGCATAAGGATTACTCCTTGTGTAGACCTTCCCGAAACTTTTATCTGATCAATGGCAATTCGAATTGTCTGTCCGTTTTTTGTAACCATCAAAAGATCGCCGGCTCCTTTTCTCTTTCCTTCTATTACGCGAGCTCCCGCAACTTTTCCTGTCTTCTTCGTAATATTTGCCACTTTTACTCCCGAGCCGCCTCTTGATTGCGTACGATAAAGATTAACTCCGGACATTTTTCCTAGTCCGTTTTCCATAACCACCAACAGCTTCGCATCTGGATCACGGAGGACTTCCATTTCCACAACCTTGTCTTCTTTTTTTAGCCGAATTCCTCGGACTCCCGATGACGGCCTGCCTGTAGGGCGCACGTCGGCCTCGGAAAACCGAATGGATTTTCCTTCCCTGGAGACTATGAACACTTCATCTTCTCCGGAAGATACCTTTGCCCATTGAAGGAACTCTCCCGGTTTTAGTCCGCAGGAAATAAGTCCGCTCCTTCTGACATTTTGGAAAGCTTGGAGAAGCGTCTTTTTCACAGTTCCTTTCGTCGTACACATAAATATATACTCTCCAACTGCTCGGCTAAGATTCAGGATTTCCGTTATTTTTTCGTCTTTCTGCAACTGTAGCAAATTCACTATAGGTGTTCCTCGTGCTGTTCTGGAAGCTTCCGGGATTTCGTACATGGGAAGCGAGAAAACCCGTCCGTGGCTCGTGAAAAAAAGTAGGTCGTTATGGTTCGTTCCGAAAATGGTTTTAATGATAATATCTTCTTCTTTCGTTTTTGCGCCGACTACTCCTACTCCGCCGCGTTTTTGCGATCTAAAAACAGACGGGCTTAATCTTTTTACATAGTTTTCTTGAGTTAAAACCACCAGCATTTCTTCGTTCGGAATAGTGTCTTTTGCGGAGAATTTACCGAGTCCGTGAGGATGGACTTTGGTCTGTCTTTCGTCTCCAAATTTTTCTCTCACTTCCTTCAGTTCGGTTTTGATAATATCTGCCATCTTCTCACGACTGGCCAAAATCGATTCCAGTTCTTCGATAAGCATCAATTTTTCCTTTAATTCGTCTTCAATCTTTTTTCGCTCAAGTCCCGCCAAGGTCTGAAGTCTCATCTCCAGGATGGCTTTCGCCTGAATCTCAGTAAGTCCGAACTTTTTTTGTAACTCTTCGGAAGCAATTTCTTTTGTTTCAGACGCCTTGATAATAGCGATTACTTCATCAATATGATCAAGGGCAATTTTAAGTCCTTCCAGAATATGAGCTCTTGCTTTTGCTACTTTTAGATCATACTCTGTTCTTCGCCTTATTACTTCAAACCTATGGCTCAGAAAATGTTCCAAAACTTCCTTCAGATTTAAAACACGCGGATGTATGCCATCGACCAGGGCGATCATATTCAGGTTGAAGCTTTTTTGAAGGAGCGTGTTTTTAAAAAGTTGGTTCAGAATCTTTTTCGGGAAAGTATCACGTTTCAATTCTATAACGATACGGATTCCTTCACGGTTGGATTCATCCCGAAGATCAGAGATGCCGATAATTTTTTTATCTCGGACCAGTTCTGCGATTTTTACCACGAGTTCGGCTTTATTGACCTGATAAGGAATCTCGGTCACCACAATCGATGTTTTCCCTCCTTTTGATTCTTCCATGTGTGTTTTTGCTCTCATTATTACTCCACCTCTTCCCGAATGATACATTTCCTTTATGCACCCCCCGTCAAAAATCTCGCCACTAGTGGGAAAATCAGGCCCTTTTATGTACTTCAAAAGCCCGTCAATCGTTGTATCTGGATTATCAATAAGGTGTACTGTCGCATCACAAACTTCTATCAGATTATGAGGTGGAATATTCGTCGCCATTCCTACGGCTATCCCCATTGTGCCGTTTAAAAGCAGCTGAGGAACTACCGTTGGCAATACGGATGGCTCCTCTACGGTAGCATCGTAATTCGGAACAAAATCAACCGTTTCTTTTTCAATATCCCTCAGTAGTAATTCGGCAACCTTGGTCATTCGAGCTTCGGTATATCGCATTGCCGCAGGATTATCCCCGTCAATAGATCCGAAATTCCCCTGCCCGTCAACCAGGCAGTAACGCAGGCTGAAATCCTGAGCCATTCTTACCATGGACATGTATACTGCCGCATCCCCGTGGGGATGGTATTTCCCCAGAACGGCACCAACTACCGTTGCGGATTTTCGATACTTTGCAGTGGGACGAAGTCCGTTTTCATGCATTGCATACAAAATACGGCGATGAACCGGCTTCAGTCCGTCTCTTACATCTGGCAGGGCGCGGGAGACGATCACACTCATTGCGTAACTAAGGAATGAATCTTTCATATCCTTAGTGATATCAATATTAAAAACATTCTTATCATCTTCTACTGGAAAGAGCTCTTCTTGGCCTTCTGAATTTTCTGTATTTTCTTCAGATTTTGGAATTTCGTCAGTCATAGGGATAAGAATCAAGAATTATGAATCAAGAATCAGGGGATATTAAAAATCTTTATTTCTTAATAAATGAATTGTAGTAAATATTGCTAAAAATTCAAGTAAAATAGCTAAACGGCAAAGTTCCATTTTGATGTGATGTGTTGAGAAGTAAACTGATAAAAATAT
>CAYVJW010000108.1:0-5569 GCA_964451885.1 uncultured Candidatus Peribacteria bacterium
CTCGTAGGTGTTTCTTTTTTGTTTTCATCACCGCCTATTCTTGCATAACTTTTTTGTTCCTCAAGTTTTTATTCCACTACACCGAAGCCCTAAAAAAACTTGACTTCATTTGTTTTTCAATAACAATGTAATTACTTGAAAATGAGAAATTTCTTCTCTGGCGTTCGCAAAATATCCCAATTTCCTGAGAAATCATCTCTTGGGAGACGTCCGTCGGGGAAAGGGAGGAAAGAAATATAAAATCAAAGTAAGGGCGAGCGACAAAATAACTTGAACAATTTCATCACAGCTTCACATCATCTAAATTTCTAAAAACTTTCACAATATTACAATATTCCTCAATTTTTTATAAATCTATATAATGCAAATCTGAGCGAACTTGAACATGTTATTTTATCGCTCACCCTAAGCGTTAAGTTTTTTGTAAGAGACCTTTTATCAAAAGGCGCTTTTTTATTCCTTAACCTTATTTTGATTATGGAAACCATAAACAATCATCTACCATCTTTTGAAGAATTACCTACAGATATTCAAAATCTTATTGAAAATGCTACCCGTTATTGGAAAGAACTCGGAATTCTTGCTGACGGAGCAAGATTTACCTTTTTCAGCCTGGAAACAACCATAGGAATTAAGACAATAAAAGACTTCTTCCCCCATTACCCCGGTACAAAAACTGATTCCAAAGACGGAACCCCACGGTTGAAAAGTACATCTCCGGAAAACCATAAAGCATTTATAAATGAATTTGCAGAATTTATAGAAAGATATTCTTCAAATGTGAAAGTCAAAAAAAGTGAAGCAATACCTATTTCTCAAACTAAGCTTCTTCTACAACCAGTAACAATCCCCTCTATTCCTAATGCAATAAGAAATGTATTTCTACAATTTTCAGGAAACATAAAAAGATTGCTGCCATCTCATTAGAAAACCTTTTAAATTTTCCAATGCATTCCACATGCGAAGTATGTGGAAACTGGTTTACAATTGAAATTTTTTTTGCCTCATAACCTCCCTCTTTCATAATAGCCGCATCCCTCGCCATCGTTGCCGGATTACAAGAAATGTAAACAATCGTTTCAGGCTTTAATTCTAATATTCGTTGTAAGGCTTTCGGAGCAAGGCCGGAGCGAGGAGGATCTAAAACAATGGTTTTAATCGTTAACCCACGATTTAAATCGTGGGTTAACGACTTGAGGAACTTCCGAACATCATCACAATAAAATTCTACATTCTCCAGTTTATTTCGTTTAACATTTTCCCGGGCATCATTTATGGCCGATTCAACAATATCAACACCTACAATCTTCGAGTCCGGAAAATTCTTCGCCAAAAGCTGAGCAATTGTTCCTGTCCCACAACAAAGGTCTAAACCCCTGTCTCCTGCATTCAAATCCGCATACTCAATAACTTTCCCGTACAATTTTTCCGCAGCAAGAGGATTTGTTTGGAAAAAAGAATTCAAAGAGATTTCAAACGTAAGCCCGTTAATCTTTTCAATCAACTTTTCCTCCCCGTAAACCAAATCACGTTTTACATAATTTTGTGTTGTATCTCCAATATTATCGTTTATAGACCAAAAAATACCATTTATTCGACCTTCAAACTGCCTCAGAAGTAAAGATATAAAATCTTTTACCGGAAAAGAATCTGCCTCTTCCAAGGTTGTAATCAAATTAACAAGAAATTTATTTTCAAAAAAACTCTTTCGCACCACCAAATACCGAAAAAAACCTTCTCCTATTTTTTGATTATAAACAGGCAAGAGAGTTTGCTCACAAAACAACCGAATTTTCGGCAAAAAGCTTTCAAAATCTTCATCAAATAATCCTGAAGGATTTTTTAAATTTTCTACCAGCCAATACTGCCCCCTCTTTTTTGAACCCAACGCAAATCCGGAATGTTTCCAAATTTTTTTCCCCCCGACAACATTCATCAAACAAGACTCCTCCGAAACCCCAAAAGAAAACTCCATTTTATTCCGATAATTCCAGCTTTCAGGAGAAGAAATCACTTCATCTAAAACAGAGCCTAAATCAATTTTCCCGAATTTTTTAAAACAATCAAAAACCTGCTGCCTTTTATACTCAATTTGTTTTGAAACAGGAAGCCGTGCCCAAGGAGCCCCCGGAAAATCCCGGTAGCCATGATCAATCTCTAAATCCGACCGCTCTAAAATTTCCAGCAGCTTTGCTTCCGCATATTTTTTTTTCTTTTTCATAATCTTTCCCTTTACTTTTTGCCCCGGCAAAGCCCCGTCTATGAAAATCACAAAACCCTCAAATTTTGCAATACCTTTCCCGCCAAAAGCAAGATCAGAAACTTGGAATTCGAGAATACTACCTTTTTTCATGGCTTTATCCTACTACCAATTGACACCCTCTCCAAAAACAATTAACGTCCCCTAGGCTAACTTCTCAAAAAAACATGCAAAAACTCCTCAAAAACCTGGGCTCAAACATCGCCATTCTCGGAACCCAGTGGGGCGATGAAGGTAAAGGGAAAATAGTAGACGCAATCGCCCCAAATTTTGAAATAATTTGTCGAAGCTCCGGAGGAGCAAATGCCGGCCACACTATCGTAGTCGACAGTAAAAAATATGTATTCCATCTTCTCCCCTCTGGAATGCTCCACCCGGAAACAATCGGCATAATCGGAAACGGAACGGTGATTTCTCTTCCGGATTTAATCCAAGAAATTGACGAGCTGGAAACACAAGGGCTCGATATTTCTTCACGAATAAAATTATCACTACGAGCCCACTTAATCCTCGAATACCACAAAAAAATCGATGAAGAACTTGAAAGAAGAAAAGGAGACAAAAAACTGGGAACAACCTGCCGAGGAATCGGTCCGGCTTACACAGACAAAGCTGCCAGGATCGGCATTCGCTGTGAAGATTTGCTAGATAAAGAATTATTAAAAGAAAAAGTTGAACACAACTGCGCTTTTCACGGAAAAAATTTAGGGCTTAATCTCAATCCCCAAGAGGAATTTGATAATCTATTAAGCGAGAGCAAAAAAATAAAACCCTTGCTACAAGACACCCGTCTCTTTCTCCACAAGGCCGCAAAGACAGGAAAAAAAATCTTATTTGAAGGGGCTCAAGCACATTACCTGGACATAGACCACGGCACTTACCCGTTCGTAACCTCCAGTAACGTCTCAGTAGGAGGGATTTGTACCGGACTGGGGTTTCCGCCAAAAAAAATTTCAGGAATTATCGGAATCGCAAAAAGCTATACTACACGCGTAGGATCCGGCCCGTTCCCAAGCGAACTGAAAAACAAAATTGGCGAGACCCTGCAAGCACAAGGCAAAGAATTCGGAGCCACCACCGGACGCCCCAGAAGATGCGGCTGGTTTGACGCCGTGATGGTTCGAAATGCCGTAGAACTAAACGGCATAGACTGTCTCAACCTTACAAAACTCGACATTCTCTCTGGTATTAATGAAATAAAAATCGCTACAAGATATACCCTTAACAAGACGGAACTTTTTTCGGTTCCTGCCACGCGAAAAGCTAATCAAAAATTACAAGTCGAATACGAATCGTTCCCCGGATGGCACGAAGATTTAAGCCATATAGAAAAGTTTGAAAATTTACCAAAAAATGCACAGAACTATGTATTGGCTATTGAAAAATTAACGGAATGTCCAGTTCGAGTTATTGGGGTGGGAGCGGAGAGGAGGGATTTGATTTTTCGGTAATAATGTTTTGATTTTTAGGAAAGGGTGATATAAAAATAAGATTCTGGATATTAATTTCCCATGGACAAAAATAAAATCTGGGATTCCGTTCTCTCCCGCCTCTCCGAGAAAATCTCTCGGATGGAGTTTTGTACATGGTTTAAAAAAGTAAAAATTGATGAAATTTCCGGCGGCGCCGTAATCCTCGGCTGTCCGACAGAAATGAATAAAAATTGGCTGGAAAGCAAATATCACAACATAATTTTATCAAATATCCAAACAACGCTCCCGGAAATCGAAAAGATTTTTTTTAAAGTCGATTTGAGCCTTGCCGATGCCGTTCCAACAAACCCGTCTATTTTTGAAACAATAAACAAAAAACCTCGAAAACTTCCAAACCGGCCGGCAGTCAAACTCGAAAATGGCCTGGAATCCCGAATTATCAACCCAAAGTTCACCCTGCAAAACTACGTTGTCGGAGAAGAAAATCGGCTCGCACATGCCGCTTGCTTGGCTGTGGGAGAGTCTCCACTCAAGGGCCCCAAAAAATACAATCCCCTCTTTATCTACGGAGGCGTGGGCCTTGGAAAAACACATCTGCTACAAGGAACGGCTAATGAAATCATGCGTCGGAATAAAACCGCAAAAGTTATTTATACTACTGCAGAAAGATTTACCAATGAAATTATTAAATCAATCCGAGAAAAGAAACCGGAAGAATTCCGAAAAAAATACAGAAGGATGGATACTCTGATTATCGACGATGTTCAGTTTTTTGAAGGAAAAGAAAGAACTCAAGATGAACTTTTTAATACTTTCAATGATCTGTTTGAATTCCATAAACAAATAATTTTTTCTGCCGACCGCCCCCCAAATGAGCTAGAAGGGCTTTCTGACCGACTCAAATCACGAATGGGGTGGGGCTTATCAGCTGATGTACAGCTGCCAAACTACGAAACAAGAGTGGCCATTATCCAGGAAAAATCACTGGAACTCAAGTTGATGCTTCCGAGTGAAATCCAGGAATTTATCGCCGCAAACATCCGGCGCAATCTGAGGGAATTGGAAAATCTCCTTAACCAGATTTCAGCAGAACTCGAATTATCCCAAGTTTCCCCCACCGTACAATCCGTAGGAAGAATACTGAGAAAATTAAACCCCCATGAAGACCTTACGACATCAGAAGCCGCTTTAACCGGACTTGTAAAAAATCCAGATGACATCATCACAGCTATTTCCGAATATTTTCAAATACCAGCAACCGAGCTACTAGGTGATTCCAGAAAAAAAGAAATCGTTTTCCCCAGACAAATCTCCTGGCTACTCTGCAAAGAAATCCTAAAAATGAGCCATGAAGGTATTGGAGCAGCCTTCAATGGGAAAAATCATACCACAGTCATACATGGCATCAGAAAAATCCAGGATCTGAGGAGGACAGATTCAGTTACGGCCAGACATGTTCATGCGTTGAAGAGGGATCTTGGGGTAAAATAACAATGAGCAGTGAATAATTAAAAAATCAAGCAGGTTCAACGTAGAACATTGAACCTGCATAGACCTCTAAAGGTCGTCACACCTATCTCTCTCAATAACTGCCTCGATTTTTTTCTGCAAATCATGTAACAATTTTTCCGAACAAGCTGAAGAAGACGGAGCCCCATCAACTTTTGCCGAAGAACTTGGCAGCCCACCAACACCCTCTTTTCCGAAAGGAATAGTATCTAATTTCATTGTAAAAATGATTAAAAAATAATTTAAGTTGTCCCCAATATAATATTTTTCATTTCATTGTCAAAAAAAATCTTTAGAATTGACATCAATGAGTTACTTTGAAATCACCGGCGGCAATAAACTGGAAGGAGAAATTCTCATTCCCGGC
>CAYVJW010000109.1:0-5536 GCA_964451885.1 uncultured Candidatus Peribacteria bacterium
AAAACCGATATGTAAAAGATCACGTATCAAATTATAAAAAAACCACAAAATTTGGATTTTTTCAATATGTTTGATATATTCCTACTACACTAATGATTTCAAAAGTCAACGAAAAAGGGCCAAAAAATGGTAATTTGGGAGATCGGCAGCAGGCTCTAATACCTCTTCACCTCCGAAGTTTTCACACATCCAGAAATATGCAATAAAATCCCAAAACCTATAAACGACGCCCACAATGAGCTCCCACCGTAAGAAATAAGTGGTAGCGTAATTCCCGTATTTGGCAAAAGTGCCAAATTTACACCAATATTTATAAAAGCCTGCCCCACGATCAAAACCGTAATACCAACCGCCAAGAGTTTAGCAAAATCATTCGGCGCGTTTTTGGCAATATGAAAACCTCGCCATGCGATAAAAAGATAAATCCCGATCAAAATCAAAATCCTGAAAAAACCCATTTCCTCAGAAATAGCCGCAAAAATAGTATCCGACTGCACCTCAGGCAAATAATCAAACTTCTGGATTGAATTTTGGAAACCACGGCCAAAAAGCCCCCCCGAACCGATAGCAATTAATGCTTGCTTTACCTGAAACCCGGTATTAAGCGGATCCAAAGAAGGATCTAAAAAAACCTTGATTCGATGTAAAATATAATCATTAGACAAAGTAATTATAATTGACCCCAAAGCGCCGATTAAAACACCCGCCAAAATATGCATGATATTCGCCCCCGCAACGAAATAAATTACAGCCGCCGTAAAAACCAACACAAAGAGTGACCCGAAATCAGACTGAACAATGACAAAAATCCCAATCAGTCCCAAGATAAACGAAAAAGGCAAAAATCCTTCCGAAAACGAATCAACTCGAACTTTGCCACTAGAAAAAAAAGCTGCCAGAAAAACAATCAAAGCAATTTTTACAAGTTCAACCGGCTGAAAAGAAAGCGGCCCGATTTTCAACCACAATCTAGCAAACGTACCATAACTCTCACCAATGGTAATTGTCAGAATAACAAGGAACAAACTCAATAAAAAAAGAGGCAAAGCCAATTTCCTCAAATTTTCATAAGGAAACCGGAGCGCCAGTAGAAAAATAGGAATCCCCGCCAAAATATGCCAAAAATGCCGCCAAAAATAAAAATCATTTTTTCCCGTCACCTCAAAACTTCCCGCAATCGACATCGAACTCATCATTATAAGCCCGAAAAGCGTAAGACCAGCAAAAGCAATAAAAAGGTGATTATCAATAGAACGCATCAGAATCAATTATACTCCTACACCTCAGATACTGAAACAATATTTATATAATTATATAGAGATTTTCATAATAACATTCAAAAATCAGAAATTTTCTGATATCCTTACATCAGATCATGGTACGCTATCTCCTTCTCACCACCATAATTTTCCTCCTAAGCGCCACGATTTTTTATATAACCATCACGCGCCTGGATCCTTTTAGTGAACAAAATGAAATTGCTTATTTTTCATTCTTTTTTTCTATATTTATATTTATCGCCTCTTTTTTTACATTTTTCTTTTTTTTTACCGCAGAACTTTTCTCCCAAATTAACCTGGGAATGCAATATTATTTAATCTCAATAAGGCGAGGAACATTAATATCAGTTTTTTTAACAACACTACTCGGACTCAAACTTCTGCAAATACTTGGAATAGTAGAGATTGTACTACTAGGTGTTTTTTTAATTTTACTAGAAATAATTTTTTCTACACAAAATAATTAAATATTGTTTCAGTATTTAAAGCGTAGGAGTATAATTGGAATAATGAAAAACACTAAAATCGTCGCCACCATCGGTCCAATTTCTAACAGCTATGAAATGCTCCAAAAGCTGGGCCAAGCCGGAGTAAACATATTCCGCCTGAATTTCTCACACGGATCCCACAAATGGCACGGAGAAGTAATCAAACACATTAAAAGGCTAAATGAAAAATCCGAACAAAATATTGCAATAATGCTGGATACTAAAGGGCCAGAAATAAGAACCGCAGATCTGAAAGCTCCCATAAAACTAAAAAAAGGATCAAAAATCACACTCACTGTCGACCACTCGGAATATGAAGAATCCAGAAAAATAGGCGTTAATTACGACGAATTTATAAACGATGTGGAAGTAGGGGAGAAGATACTGGTCGATAGCGGCGTAATGACTATTAAGGTTCAGAAAAAAACAAAGACAGATATAATTTGTGAAGTTTTAGAGGGAGGAGAACTCGGTTCACGCCGGCATTTAAATCTGCCAATGAAAGATGTATCTCTCACGTCAATAACTAAAAAAGACTGGGAAGATATAAAATTTGGAATAGAAATGGGAGTGGATTTTATCGCTTTATCCTTTGTCCGGACGGCAAACGATATTATGGAGCTAAAAAAATATTTAAAATCCAAAAATGCAAACATTGACGTCATCGCAAAAATAGAAAGCTTTGAAGCCACAAAACACATAGGAACAATCTGTGAAGCCTCAGATGCCGTCATGGTAGCTAGAGGAGACTTAGGTGCTGAAATTCCGTTTTCGCATGTACCACGTATTCAGCGGGATATCATAGAAACCTGTAAAAAATTCCAAAAACCGGTAATCGTAGCCACCCAAATGCTGGAATCCATGATCCGACACCCCATGCCCACACGAGCAGAAATAACAGACGTATCAACCGCCGTTTTTCAAAGGGCAGATTGCGTCATGCTCTCCGGAGAAACCGCCACCGGAAAGTTTCCAGTAAAAACCGTAAAAAACATGACGGAAATTGCCATCGAAACAGAAAAAGAATACCTCGAAAACCGGCCTTTCCGAGAAATTACAATAACCTCAAACCGCGGAGAATTCGCAAAACTATCCGCACAAATTGTTTCAGATATGCCAGATATTACAGCATTATTAGTCATTACTCGTAGCGGATTCACCGCTAAACAAGTTGCCAGTTTTCGACCTAAAAGACCAATCTTCGCATTCACAAATACCTCTTCAACCCGAAGAAAAATGCAAATTCTCTGGGGAGTTGAAGCACACTGTATCCAATTTTCCACCACCCCGGAAAAAACCATAATCCGCGCAATAAGACAGTTCCGTGAAATAAATCAAAAATGGAAAGGGAAAAAATTTGTATTGGTAGCAGATTCTTTGGTAAACGGAAAGTTCATTCCAACATTGCAAGTGAGAAAATTTTAACAATAATTCATTTTTAATTTCTAATTTTTAATTCAAATCTATGGTTCTCCTCCAATCCGCCCCCGGCTTACTCGGAAATTCCGCCCCAGCCTTCAACATCCCCGGAACAGACGAAAAAAATCACACACTCGATTCGTTCAAAGACGCAAAAGTCCTCGTGATAGTTTTCATGTGCAATCATTGCCCGTATGTACTCGCTGTATTGGATCGGCTAAACCAACTCTCAGATGAATTCAAAGGCTTTGGCGTGCAATTTGTGGGCATAAATGCAAATGATGCTGATCAATATCCGGATGATTCTTTCGAAAACATGAAAAAACTGCCGATTGCTTTCCCATATTTACATGACGAAACACAAGAAACCGCCAAAGCCTACCAAGCCGTCTGCACCCCAGATATCCTTGTCTATGACGAAAACCGAAAACTAGCCTATCACGGGAGAGTGGATGACAACTGGGAAAACGAAAACGAAGTTATCGCACGAGAGCTGGCAGAAGCATTGAAAAAAATACTAAAAGGAGAAGATGTGACAAAAATAGAACAACATCCGAGCATGGGGTGTTCGATAAAATGGAAGTAGGGGCAAATCTGTGTGTCTGCCCTAGAATACTAAAAAATCCGGGAGACCGATGCACGCACCGATCTCCCAAACGCTCCCTGTCATGTCTCTCCCGAACCACAGAGCCGGCCAACTCGAGGCTGGAATCGTCTCCATATACCCCACACTAAACCCACGATACAAATGATCGGGATAGAAAAGGGATAGTCCAAAAGCCAACCGATGATGGGATTCGCCGCAACGAGAAAAGAAACCCAACCCACATAAAAGGCAAGCCCCGACATGAGGAGAACAAACACTCTGAACTCATAACAACTGATATGTAACGCCCAGGAAAACGTCAGAGTTCCCATGAATAACCACATCCCCCAACGAAAGAACTGAAAATACCAATCTCCCGATTGCTGGAAATCAACAGCAATTGCAGCAACAATCCCTTGAGCATCATGTACTGCAAGCGGGAAAAGCAGAACCAGGGTGACAAATTTCCACAGAAAAGCGCTTCCCACAAGCCGACTGTTCTTAAGGTGCCAGTTTTCATCTTGATTTTTCTTTACGGCTTCGTCATAGGTGGCAGGAATCAAAGAATTCTGGCGTTGTTTAGAAAAAACATAGGAACCCAAGAACGCCACCATGACAACGTAGTACAAGATTTCGGTCATCAGTTTTCTCCTTACTGAGAAGGTTTAGAAACGAAAAGTGTAGAGCCGACGTTGTAGTAAAACCAACAGATTGAATATAATTCATCAATTGGTCAAAACGACAGCACCTGCTACCACACCAAATGCCAAAGAGCGGTTGACATTTACTCTTTATTTGTATTTATGTCAATAAATAATAAGAAATTATTAATAATTGAATATTCAAATACAATCATTCAAGACTTAACCAATATTCCATGTCATTTGCCATATTAGCAGCAATCCTCTCTGCCGCCTTCCACCCATTCTTTCCCGGATTCGCCCGAAAAGCCTCCCATCCCCTGACAATAAACTTCTGGGGCGTATGTGTCGCAGGTATAATTTTCTCATTCTGCTACTTCCGAATCACCTTTTGGGAAAAAGTAATCGACCACTGGCAATTAGTAGTACTTGCCGGAATCCTCCACACCGTATACACCATACTGATGCTAAGTCTTATCAAAAAGCATGAATTTCAAGTCATGTATCCCCTGACAAAACTAGCTCCCATCTTGATTTTGATTGGTGAAATTTTATTATTAGAGGCAACATTCACAATTGTTCAAATTTTCGGAGTATTAAGTGTTATCACAGGAGCGTTGATATTTGGATTTGATAAAAAAATCGAACACGTGAGAATAAAAATAATATGCTCAATCTCGATAATTACATTACTCGCAGGCTCCTATTACATAACTGATAAAAAACTTGTCGAATTTTTCACTGCCTCAGAAATGTGGGCATTAGTATTTTTCCAAATTCCCTTTTATCTTCCAATCATATTTCGCAATAAAAAAGCCGCCATTGCCGACCTGAAAAATTGGAAAAATCTTGCCGGATATTCCATAACCATGATAGGAACCTGGTACTTTGCCGTACTGGCTCTAAAAGGACTAGACGCGACATCTGTAGCCTCCGTCCGAAACTTATCAATCCTCTTCGGAATCATGGTAGGCGCCCATCTTTTTGATGAAGGGCATAAGGCGTGGCGTTATGTTGCAGCAGTACTGATTATAACAGGTGCAATACTGGTAGTATCGTAAAAAGCCTGGGGAGTGATAAACTTGAAAACGAACAACAAAGGTGTACAATGAGAAAAGCTTA
>CAYVJW010000110.1:0-5503 GCA_964451885.1 uncultured Candidatus Peribacteria bacterium
GTCCGGTTCTTAGAAGGCTGGAGCTCAGCAATGGGCTCTGGCTATTCGGCCCTCATCTTTAGCAGAACAAAGCAAAAAATGGGGACTTATCACTTTTCTGTCCCCATCACCTCAACTTCAATTCCCTCATCTTCCACAATTTCCTCTTCAACCTCATCACCCCCCTCCACCTTTCCCTCCTTCCTCAACATCCCATCCAACTCCTCATTCCGTATCAACTCCAACGCCCGCTCCATCACACTGTCTACCTCATTTTCAATATCTTCTTTTGAAATTTCAATTTTAATATCCGGTTCAATACCTTTCTCATGAATCGACCTTCCTACAGGAGATAACCACTCCGCAATAGTAACTTTTAAACTGGAACCGTCAGAAAGGGGAAGTACATTTTGGACAGAACCTTTCCCAAAAGTTTTTCTCCCTATGACAACACCTCGTTTATGGTCCTGAACCGCCCCAGCAAAAATTTCAGAAGCAGAAGCAGAACCTTCGTTTATCAAAACAACCAACGGCAACTCAAGAAACGACCCGTTTCTTCCACTTTTCAAATCTCCCGTTTCTCCAAATCTCCTTCCCTTTGTTTTAACAATTACTTTCTGGTCAAAAAACTCCGTAGCTATCTCCAAAGAAGCATCTAACAAACCTCCACCATTGTTCCTGATATCCAGAATAATCGCATTCGGAGATTCAAGCAGAACCTGAGGGAGAATTTCCCGAAATTCACGCACTACTTCCGAACCAAACTGGGAGACAATAATAACAGCTATATCCTCATTCATTTCAAACTCCACACTCTCAATAAAAATATTATCGCGCACAATAGTAATATCAAGAGGGGCTTTTTCTCCCTCTCTTAAAATGGTTAATGTGACTTTTTCCCCCTTCGGCCCCCGAATCTTAGTAACCGCTTCCTCAGCCGTAATACCAAACGTCAAATCACCATCTATTTTATAAACAATATCACCCGCTTTTAAACCGGCTAATTCCGCAGGAGCGCCTTTAAGAGGTGCAATAATTACCAAATTATCATCCTTAATAGCAATTTCTGCCCCAATCCCTTCGAATTCTCCGGAAATAGACTCCTCAAATTCAGCCGTTTCCTTTGGTGTCATAAAAACCGTATACGGATCCTTGAGAGAAGCAACTATACCTTTTGTAGCCCCATAAACTTGAGTCATTGCATTAAATTTTTCCTGATGCAAAAAATTCGACTCCAAAGCGCCCCATGCTTCCCAAAAAATAGATAAATCTACATTATCCTGATCTACTTTTCTCCGAACAGGCTCCAAGTTATTCAAATTCCCAACAATATTTTCAATAGTTTTTTTGGGTTCTTCTTTTTCAACTACAAACTGACGGGAAGAAGTTTTTTGACTCAAACTCCACCCCAATAAAAACCCCAAAATAGGCAAAATCAAGAAAAGAACAAAACGAATATTGCGTTTATAATGCGGCATTTTTACAGTTAACAGTTAACGATGAGCAGTGAAAAATTAATCATTTTTTATTTCATACCTAATGGATTTTAAAAATTGACCAAAAAAAAACAAGAGGTTGTCATATGAAAATCTTTCTTTAAAATTCCAATAATGAAAAATTTTGGCGAAGAATCCGTAAAAATAAGAGGGAAATCCGGAGGGCAAATATTCACCGGGCTTAAAAATGAATTAACAACAAAAGAAGACTTATCCGTCTTTTATACGCCAGGCATAGCCGAACCTTGCCGGCACATCGCAAAAGATAAAAAACTGGCAAAAAAACTTACCGTCAAAAAAAATCTGGTAGCAATCATTTCAGACGGATCGGCAGTGCTGGGCTTAGGAAATATCGGACCTGAAGCCTCCCTCCCGGTAATGGAAGGAAAATCCATGCTTTTTAAGCGATTCGGTAATGTAGACGCAATCCCCATCATCCTTGATACACAAGATACGGAAGAAATAATCCAAACAATAAAAAACATAGCACCGACATTCGGCGGTTTAAATTTAGAGGATATTTCCGCTCCGAGATGCTTTGAAATAGAACAGCGATTAATAGAAAAACTGGACATTCCGGTTTTCCATGACGATCAGCATGGAACGGCTATGGTAGCTTTAGCGGCATTAATAAATGCATTAAAAGTAGTAAAAAAAGAAAAATCCGAGGTTCGAGTCGTGTTTTCCGGAGCCGGAGCCGGAGGAATTGCTGTTGCCAAACTCTTCAAAGCATGGGGAGTTCGAAATATTGAGATGGTAGACTCAAAAGGAATAGTCGCTTGCCAGAGAGAAAATCTTAATCTTCAGAAAAAAGAATTTTGTACACGCCGTACAGGAAACATAGCAGATGCGTTAAAGGGGGCAGATGTTTTTATCGGTGTCTCAAAAGGCGGAACCGTTACACAAGAAATGGTGAAATCAATGAACACAGATCCTATTGTTATCGCTATGGCAAACCCGATTCCGGAAATATTTCCGGACGAAGCACGAAAAGCCGGCGCAAAAATCGTCGCCACAGGAAGATCTGACTATCCAAACCAAATCAACAACGTGCTAATATTCCCCGGTTTCTTCAGAGGATTACTCGACTCCGGTATTACAAAAATAACAAAAAAAATGATGCTTGCTGCCTCAGAAGCCCTCGCAAATCTCGTAGAAAAACCAACTCCAGAAAAGATTATTCCAGATCCATTGGATAAGAAAGTAGCGAAAGCAATAGCTGATTCAGTAAAAAAGTTTACTTAAATATAAATTCAAAATAAATGCAACCAACAAAACGATATTTCACCACTCCCATCTACTATGTAAACGACATCCCTCACATCGGCCATGCATACTGCTCCCTTGCCGCAGATACCCTAGTGCGTTTTTGGCGGAAAAAAATCGGAAAAGAAAACGTTTTTTTCCTCACCGGAACCGATGAAAACTCACAAAAAACAGTCGATGCCGCCGCGAAAGCCGAAAAAGAAATCCATGCCTATCTGAATGAAATGTCAGCTCATTGGAAAGAATCTTGGGAACAAATCGGAATATCTTTTAACGATTTTATTCGCACTACAGAGAAAAGACATGTTGACACCGTCCACGAAATTTTCACAAACATTCACGCAAAAGGGGATATATACAAAGGAAAATATTCCGGTAAATATTGTACTGGATGTGAAACATTTCTAAAAGATTCTGAATTGGATGAAAATGGACATTGTCCAGATCACAAAAAACCCCCTCAAATACTTGAAGAAGAAAATTATTTTTTTCGCCTTTCCGAATACCAACAACGCCTTCTAGAATTTTTTGAAATAAATCCGGATTTTCTCCAGCCTGATTCCCGAAAAAACGAAGTCCTAAGCTTTATAAAATCCGGCCTAGAAGATATTTCAATCTCAAGAGAAACAGCAGAATTCGGAATTTCTCTTCCCATTGACAAAAAACATAAAGTTTATGTCTGGTTTGAAGCGCTCATCAATTATTTTTCAGCCATACGGACCAAACAGCGGGAAGATTTCTGGAACTCTGCCGTACATATCATCGGAAAAGACATAAGCCGATTTCACGCTGTCATATGGCCGGCAATACTCATGAGTGCTGGAATAAAACCTCCCAAACAAATCTTCGCCCACGGATTTTTCACTATTGACGGAGTAAAGATGTCAAAAAGCCTAGGGAACGTCGTATCTCCTATAGATCTAAGCAATAAATTCGGAAATGACGCCCTACGCGTAGGACTGCTCGGATCATTCGAATTTGGAGGAGACGGAGACTTTTCCGTAGAACATTTTGCTGATTTTTACCGCACCAAATTAGCCGGAGGAGTAGGGAACCTCTTTAATCGGGTAATCATTTTAATGCATAAATTTCTGGAAGGAAAAAAACCTAACGGCAAAGGAAATTTTAACGCTGAAAAAACATGGAAAAAATTTGAGACCCACTTTGAAAACTACGAAATTCGTGAGGCCATAGAATTATTCTTTCACCTGGTTCACGAATCAAACAAACTGCTTAATGAAACAGAGGTCTGGAAGCTGGCAAAAACAGATTTACCAGCTGCTGAAAAAATTTTTGCAACCCTGATTCAACAACTTGAACTATTAACGAAAGCAGCAGAAATATTACTGCCGGAAACATTTCCAAAAATGAAAAAGATGCTGGGATCTCAAAAAACACTCGGCTCACCTCAAATTTTGTTTGACCAAAAGTAGTATACCGGTAGTATAAATAAGAATTTTTAAAAAATATAAAATGAAAAAGATTGTAATTATTTTTATGCTTTCAGGAATCATTTGCACAGGAAAAGCTTACGGAGCAACCAGCATTACAGAAGAACTTCCTGTTTTTTTCCATGAAGACGTTCAAAAAGAATGGAAAGAAAAACAGGAAAAAAGAAAAAGAGACAGAAGAGATAGATTAAGAAACATAAGATCTCAAAGACTAGAAAGAGCCAAAAGAAAAAAACTAATGAATGAAGGAATTTATGACGCACAAAAAGAAAAAGAAGTCGCAGAAGCGCTTTTTAGAAAACAAATGGAAGAAGAAATGAAAAGAATTCTGGAAGAACAAAAAAGAAAGAAAAAAGAAAGAGCTAACGTCACAAAAGAAGAAATCGAGCAAAACCTTGAAAGCCTGAACCGGATGGAAGAAGAATTAAAACAAAAACTTGAGGAAAATCTTGAAAAAATAGCAAAAAGACGCACTTTTCTAAAAGAAAAACTCGAAGAAATAGGAGAAATAATAGAAAGCGAAGATTTTGTAAAAGGAGTCACTATCCAAAATGCAGATGAAGCAATAGATATAGAATTGGAGAAAGATATGGTATTTCCTGAAGACAACCCCCAAAAACAAAAACCATTTGCTAATATGCAACTAAAAAGAAGAATTCAAAAACATTTTCAAAAAGATGCTTCAAAATACTTCAAAAATAAAAAATTAAGTTCAAAAGCCAAAATTTTACAAATGCAAGGCCTAAAAAGAAAACAGAGCACTAAAAAATATACTGAATCAATAAACAGGGCCAGGAAAATCCAAAGAGCACTAAATTCGAGGAGAAGGTAGAGAGGAAAAAGATCTTAAAAAAACATACACGCACGAGTGGTGGAATTGGTAGACACGCTGGCCTTAGGAGCCAGTGCCTATGGCGTGAGAGTTCGAGTCTCTCCTCGTGCACCAGCAGGTAAAAACAGTTTATCGAAAGGCTCGCAGAGCTGTATGTCAACGACTTCTCCGTCATCTATGAGGGTGTTTAGAACTATGATTTCAGCAATCTTGAGCTTTTTCGAGCCTGTCATAGATTTGTAGCTTGTGGAGAGGGTTTTTATGGTGTTTAGAAATTTTTCAAAGGATGGGAGGAACTTCGACTCTTCTTTTTCCATGTTGGAAAGTTGCTTGTTATAGTGCTTTACTTCGTCCTCAACTTTCTTGCGTTTGACTTCGTACACGTCCTTTTCTTTTTGGGTGTAGTGGTATCCGCCCAAAATTTCAGGGTAAACACTACGCACTAGCAACTCGTTGACGAATCAAATCGGCGAGCGAAG
>CAYVJW010000111.1:0-5471 GCA_964451885.1 uncultured Candidatus Peribacteria bacterium
TGCTAAGCTTTTCTCATTGTACACCTTTGTTGTTCGTTTTCAAATTTATCACTCCTAATGATGACTTAGGACTACGAACCAGAAAAGGGTGTAAAATTGCCACAAGTACGCTCTATTCGATTTTTACCAACCCTTTCTACGCTGGGTATTTTAAATGGAATGATGAGCTTATAAAGGGCGAGCATGACTCAATGATTACTCTGGATGATTTTGATAACGCACAATTAATCCTAGGGCGCGATGGAAAACCTCGTCCAATTAAACACGAACATAGTTACACCGGTATCATTCGATGTTCTGAGTGCGGGTGCATGATTACTGCGGAACCGCCGAAACTAAAGCGAAACAAAATGAATAGAAAAGTCCATGTCTATCATTACCTACGCTGCACCAAAAAAAACCCCGATATTAAATGTTCCCAAAAGTATGTCCGGGTTGAAAATCTGGAGGAACAAATTGAAGCCTTACTCAGATCAATTGAAATTCCTAGTAGCTTTCAAGAATGGGCGTTCAAGCAGCTCAGGAAGGAAAATAAGACAGCAACAACAGGTTTCGTTGTCGAACGCACTAGAATCCAAAAAGAGGACAATGAGAACGAAGCCATGATTGAATCTCTTACTGACAAGCTCACCAGAGGTGTTATGACGGATGAACATTTTAAAGTCAGTATTAAGCGATACGAAAAAAGGCGTGCTCAAATAAAAAAGGTGCGCCAAAAATATGATGACCAAAAAGACGATTGGCTGGAAAAAGTAGAGCGTTCATTTAATTACGCCAAAAACGCTCGAAGTCAATTCATGAATGGCGACAAAAACACCAAAAAAGAACTCTTCGTAACCCTCGGCTCGAACTTTTTATTAAAAGACCGGAAACTCGCTCTAGAACTAGAATTACCGTTTCAGCACATTCAAAAATCAATGGAGGAGGTATCCATTTTATTTCCCTCGCTCGAACCACTCAGAAATGGCTTAGATAACCTGAAAAAAGCCGATTTAGAACGACTGATTCCAGTCTGGAGCACGTGGCGGGAATCGAACCCGCGTCACCAGCTTGGAAGGCTGGGGTAATGAGCCATTATACGACACGTGCTCGTCACTGAAAGACTGCACACATTCCATTTTGCTCCGCAAAAATTCCATGTGTTTCGTCTTCGCTCCTCTCAAAATTAAATCTTTAAGGACTTAATTTTGGTTTTTAGAACAAATCAACAAAGAACATAAAAATTTTAGAAAAAAAATCCCAATGGTCAAATTCTTTTGACTTTCGACTTTACAGACTTTCTACTTTAGCCTTATATTTCACGCATAATATTCAAATGAATATCACGTATTCCACATTTTCCAACGGCGAAATCTGGGCATATCCTACCGATACCAGTTTTGGTTTAGGAGTAAGGACTGATGATGTCTCTACTTTGGAAATTCTTCAAAAACTAAAAAAACGTTCAGGCCATAAATATTTCTCATTGATGGTGAAGGATTTTGAAATGCTCAACAACTTTGCTGAAGTTCCGCATAACTTGAATGAGTCATTTTTTTGGGAAAAACCGAAGACGGTAATCTTGAAACCGAAAAAAAATCTTCCCCCTTCTATTTATTGGCCGGAGGATAAGGTGGCTTTTCGTGTTTCGACTATTCTGGAGGTTTCTCAACAAATATCTTATCCCATTACCGCAACCTCTGCCAATATCAGCGGTGAAAATCCTATTTTTGAGGCTCAGAAAATTCGGGAAATTTTTGGGGATGAGGTAAAACTATTTCCCGGGTTTGAAAAATTGCCTGAAAATCCTCCTTCTGAGATATGGGATCTTACGGGAACAGAAGTTAGACGCCTCCGTTAATAAAATTCCATACGCCGTGGCCAAAAAGAGTGAGTAATGCTACAATAATCCCGCTCAGTAGCACCCCAATGCCGATGAGAATCAAGGCTATTTTTTTAGGGAGCCCGAAAAGGTAGGCCAGCAGCGCTCCTGTCCAACTACCACTTCCTGGAAGTGGAATGGCGACCAAGATGATTAATGCGATTTCTCCCATAATTTCTATTTTATGGGAATGTTTGGCATGGGTGTAAACAAAAATCTTTTGAAGTATTCGATGAAACAGTGGAATGTGCTGGTCAAAAAATTTAACTACAATCGGTAAAATCCAAATTAATAATGCCGCAGCAAGTATTCCTCCAAACACGGAAACCGCCACTGCTTCGTAGATAGTAAGCCCAAATTTCAAGTACCCTAAAGGAATGGATGCTCGGAGTTCCAGAAAAGGAGTAAGTGCCCATAAAAAAGTATAGCAATAGCCCATGGAGTAAGTATCAAGGAATAAGAGACAAGGGGCAATTATTTTTTTTAACCGGCGTGAGCATGTACCCACGCCGGTTTAATTAATGCTGAAGCCTTCAATCGACTTTCGGCTATCCCGTATTGAACTGGAGTCCCAAACTTTGCGCCGTTTTCCGGGGACTGGTGGTCCGAATGGTTATAGTTTGTTTGAGGGAAGATCCCAAAATCTCAACTTCAAATCCCCCTTCAACCTTCTTGGCGGAACGAATAAGCGCTCCTGCGCTCCTCTTTCCACTCAGGGGAACAAGTTTCCCCAGTATAATCCTCCTTACGGTTGGCTCCTTCTCCGCACTTCTCAGAAGACGGCACAATGGTTTTACATCGATGAAGGTGGTATGCGGCCCACCGCGTTTTGTTCCCGAAGAATGAGACCCTTGTATATGGCCGCTTCTTTGTCTACGCGTTTTGGACATTGCTTTCCCTTTCGTTTCGTTAGGTTCTTAACCGGAGCTAGCAACCTGATGAAAAAAAATTATCAGCAGATTAATACCCCTCCAGCTAAGCAGACGGGACATCTACACTTGAACAGAAAAACTAACAACTCAAATCGGTTAATAGCTATAAAATCCTAACAAATGCAGATCTACGTCTGCTTAATGATGTGTAAAAGAGCAATAATTATATTTCAAATTTATTTAAATACTACTTGTTTTAATATTATTGTCAAAGTTAATATTTTATTGAACAAAAAAAGAAAACAGAAAATTAATTAGGTCAATTTAAAATTGGCAAAAATACTTGTATAAACAACTTTTTTGTTCTAGAATTTTGGCAGTTGTTTGATGGACAAGTAATACTAAAAAAAAGAACAAAAAAAGTTTTCAATGTTTTGTGCACAAGTTTTACACATTTTACAAAAAATTATTCAGAAAAATCCTTTTAATATGCCTACTCATACTCCAGTGCTTCTGAATGAAATTCTTATGCACCTCTTGACTCCGAAAACGAAGGTTGTTTTTGATGGCACTTTAGGCCTTGGAGGGCATGCTAAAGGTATTTTTTTAAGTTTTCCGAAAATTGAAAAATATATCGGATGTGATTTGGACATGGAACATCTTTCTTTAGCCAAAAAAAGGCTAAATAAATGGTTTTCTAAGCTCCTTTTCCAGAATTGCAATTTTTCTGAAATCAAAAAGATTATTAAAAGATTAGATTTTTCCGGCCCGCTGGCAATTCTCCTTGATTTAGGGCTTTGTTCACTCCATGTAGACTTGCCGGAAAAGGGTTTTAGTTACGCCAAGAACGGGCCGCTCAAGATGTCGTTTGGTTCCAAAAATAAATTGATATGCGTAAAGATCATTAATGAGGCTTCTGAAAAGGATTTGAGCCGGATATTTAAAGAATTTGGAGAGGAGCCTCTTGCTCATAAAATTTCCCGAAAAATTGTCGAAGCACGAAAACATACAAAAATTGAAACTACAGGGGATTTAAGAGAAATAGTTGAAAATGCAGTTCACCCCGCTCAACGAAAAAAAACGCTCCCCAGAATCTTTCAGGGTCTTCGAATTGCGGTAAATGATGAGTTGGTGCATCTCGAAAAAACTTTGAATGACGGATTTTCCGTAATGCAACCGGGGGATCGGATGGGAATAATTTCTTATCATTCCCTGGAAGACCGGATGGTTAAAAAGTTTTTTTCACAAAAATCTAAACCAAAGACAGAAGTTACGGTTCACTCACTGCATACGGAAGTTGAACCTCCGCAAGCAATGCTTCTGACTAGAAAAGCTATTATCCCATCGCATGAGGAAATAGTCCATAACCCCCGCGCCCGGAGCGCAAAACTTCGAATAATAGAAAAAATTCAATAATGAAAGTCGTCCATCTTGATCCACATGAAACGATAAAAAATGATAGTGCTGCTATAGCACAAACGAAAAATTATTTTTCGTGGATTATTCGTACGGGAATTATGCTTACGGTAAGCCTGGGGTTTTGGTATTTGATTCTTTTGAATTCTTTAGCGACAAGTACTTTTGCTTTGGAGGAGCTTAAATCTGAGCGAATTTTGATTCAAAAAGATTTGGAAAAATGGGAAATTGAGTTGGCTATTCCTACAAGCCTGTATGCTTTGGAAAGTAACGAGCAGGTTCAGGAAATGGATGATGTGACGAATAAGACTTTTATTGAGGTGAGTGGGGATGAATTGGCGTATTTACATAGTTCTGCAAATTAATTATTTGCATAAAAAGTATTGAGCCCCCTTCGAAAACTATAAAAAATCACAAAGCTATATTGCTAGAAATTCTAACAAATGCAAATTCCATCCCAAAAAACGGCCTGAGTAAAAAATTTCTGGCCCAATTAATCCAATTTTTTGGATTTATGGGGGTATCAGGGGTAAAATCTGTCGAATTTTTGGTATTGGGACACACTCCTCCTAGTTGTTTTCCTACGCAATTTTTTATGCGCTTCAGATTCATCCAAAAAGATCGATTCGTGGCCCACATCTGTGTTTTAAATTTCCCTCGGTATCTGGTTTGGTTGTTTCTCGTATGGAAACTCACTTGGAACATTGCTGCTTCTACATTGGGACGTTTATTGAGAATTTCTTGTGGAAGATTGGCTATCTCTTCTCTGCGTAAAAAGCTGGCTATGGCTTCTTCTGTGAAATATTTGTTCGGCTGTTTTTCCCCTTTTATTTTGATTCGATATTTACCTGCTTTGTGTTCCTCAGCTTCATAGGTCTTGTTCGTCCTGGTGTCGGTCACAAACTATTTTTTATCTTTTTTTTTAAACGAAAATCGTCCAGGTTTTCCGGGGAACCCCGTGTGATAAAGTATTTTCCCATTTTCTTTGGCATACTGATCATTGGCGGGACTGTGATAAGCCCCATCCTGATAGGATTCATCCACTTCTCCCACCACTTCTTCAGTGGCCTTGATCGCATCCTCCAAGTAATCGCAATCGGCCGTAGTTGCTTCTTTTACAACTGTGTTCGTGACCAGATTTAGTCCTTCATCATTACACGTCTCGGTGATGTTGACGCTGTATCCCTGAATTTTTTGATCGCCTTTTTTACGGTACGTAGCATCCTCATCAAAAGGAGATTGTAATGACTTCGCAGATATATCCTTATTTTCCTTTATGGTCACCTCTTTGGCTTCTACGTTAAATTGCTCCTCAAAAACAC
>CAYVJW010000112.1:0-5434 GCA_964451885.1 uncultured Candidatus Peribacteria bacterium
GAATTTCTAGCAGAATGTGTTTGTAGATTTTCTTACTTTTCGAAGGGGACTCAAACTTATGAAGTTTATAAACTTTAAAAACTATTATGGTTTTTGTGTTTCAGACATAGCATCTAACACACTTTCTAAATAATTCGGGTCATGAGCAAATTCAAAAGCCATATCTTTTGTTATTTTATTCTCTATGGCCAATTTTGCTAATGATTGCTCAAAAACCAATGTTTTTCCTGAATTATCTGTCTGCATTGCATTTGGAATCTGAAAAATTTTATTCTGTCGAATGAAATTCTGGATTGCATAATTCATGATCAATATTTCTGATGCCAGCACTCTCGCATTCTTTTGGGCATTTAACATTAAACGCTGGGAAATAACCATTGATAGCGTTGATGCCAACTGAACTTGAATCTGTTCTTTTTCGCTAGCCGGAAAAATATCAATGATTCGTGAAATTGTCTGTACCGCATCATTGGTATGAAGAGTCCCAAACACCAAATGTCCAGTTTCTGCCATGGTCATGGCTGCAGAAACCGTTTCCTGGTCTCGTAATTCTCCCACCATCAAAATATCCGGGTCTTCTCTGAGCCCCGCAATAATTCCATCCTGAAAAGTTATAACATCCCGTCCTACCTGGCGTTGCTGTGCAAGGCCCTTTCCGGGAGAAAAAATAAATTCGACAGGATCCTCAATAGATACCAGATGGTCAGCTTGCATGTTAAGCCTTGTTTGTAACAATGAAGCTAAAGTTGTTGACTTACCCTGTCCTGTAGGGCCTACTATGAGCACCAAACCTTGTTTCATGTCCATTATCTCTTCTAAAACAAAATCTGGAAGCCCTGTAAAAGAAAATTCTGGAATGGTCTTTGCAATAGGACGAAAAGAAATCGCCAACCCTTTTCTTTCAAAAAATGCATTTCCACGTAGCCTTGTTCCTGCTTTAGTATGTGCCATAAAATCCACTTGCCTTCGGGTTTGCAATTCTTTGACTTTTGGCGGCGTTAAAAATGTACCGGCCAATTGTTGTATTTCATTTACCGTCAATGGCTGACCAACAGGCCGATTTTCTCCAAATATTCGAAAGAATACAGGAAGCCCCGGCGTACAATGAATATCCGAAGCATTATTTTGGAACGCGTATTCGACTAGTTTTTCAAAATCCATCTGAGTATTATAGCAGGTTTTTCTACTAAAATCAAGAAAAATTAGCGAAAATAGTTGCAATCTGTAAGAATACAGTAAGAATTTTTTACTTTTGCTTATTAAATTTTAAATTTTTTCCCATGCTCTCTCCCATTACCAATTCCAACTTTGACAAAGAAGTACTACAAAGCCAAGGCGTAGTACTTGTCGACTTCTGGGCCCCATGGTGCGGCCCGTGCCAGATGCTACTTCCTGTCCTTGAAGAACTTTCCGGGCAATTGGATGAAGGTACAAAAATTTACAAAGTAAATGTTGATGAAGAACCGGAACTTGCTTCCAAATACGGAGTAATGTCAATCCCTGCCCTTAAGGTATTTAAAAATGGAGAAATGGTGGATGAAACGGTGGGGGCACAGTCGAAGGAAGCTCTATTGGAGTTGATCAATAAACAAAAATAATGAGAATAATAATTTTTTTATATTCACCTCCTCTCCATCAGCTCACAAAACCCAAGTACTTCCTGTTGCTGAACCTTTTTCTTGAGGGACTGGATGCTATCTTCCGGGACAACTAATATCCTTCTCTGTAATACAACTTCTCCCTCATCTACTTCTTCCGCTGCCCGATGAATCGTACATCCGGTATATTTTTCTTCATATTCCAAAACCTGCTCATGTACTTGATCTCCCATCAATCCGGCAAACTTAGGGAGAAGAGATGGATGAACATTATAAGTAATCTTTCCAAATTGATCACAAAAAAGTGAAGAAAAAATCTTCATCCAGCCAACAAGAAGAACCATATCGATTTTATTAATTCGAAGAATATTTATAATTTCCCGGTCATATTCTTCACGAGATAGCCCCTTCACTGCTTCCACAACCTCAATATTTTTAAGCTTTGCGGCTTTTGCTTTTTTGACCGCTCCGCATTTTTCATTATTTGTCACAAAAAGTGTGAATTCTATATTTGGAATCCGGCCTTGCTTTTGGGCGTCTATAATTCCCTGAAAAGTTGTCCCGTTGGTAGAAGCAAAAACGGCAATTCTTCTTTTAGGCGGATTCGAGGGAAAAATATTTGAGGGCAATTGTTCTATAATTTTTTTACTTTCATTTTCTCTGTTATCATTATAAGCAGGAGAGACCATGTAATCTGCGATAGCTTCATAAATTCCTTTCCGTTGGTTCCATAACTGATCTATTTCTGCTTCATGAGGAAGCTCTAAATTGAGCCGCGGCCGTGTCTTATCCTTCAATAAATAAGCTTTTACATCTTTAAAATCAGGATTGAGAAATACAAATTTTCCACCTTTTTTTAAATTTTGGAGATTTTTGGAATTTTCCAAAGTTCCGCCCCCGGTTGCAACAATTCCGGAAAAATTACGACAAAAATCATGAGTAACCTTCTGTTCGACTTCCCGAAATTTTTGCCACCCGTGTTTATCGACAAATTCATAAATGGTTTCCCCCAAAACAAATTCAATTTGCTCATCCAAATCAGCAAACGGTTGCCCCGTAATATTGGCAATAATTCTTCCATAAGTCGTCTTTCCACATCCTCGGAAACCTATGAGTACGATGTTGTGCATTTTGAAGTTTGAGGTTAGAAGTTTGAATATAGAAGAATTTGGGAAGACAAGTACCCTGCTTTCAATTTGTTTTTTTATTATAAATTTTCAGTAAAATCTAGAAAATTATTAATTTAAAATTCGTGATTTTTTTATTGACAATTTATTCTCACTTTTCTTTTTACCAAAATTTGCTAAAAAATACAAGTCTGTTATGGTACTTTTTGTAATTTTTTATACTCCGTCGCCTTAAAATATGTGTATAATGATCCTGAACTTTTGTTCAATCTTCAGTCTATGATTCATTGTTGACAGGCTATAGTGCATATACAAGTATGAAAATTATAAAAGCGATGAAGTATAGAATTAATTCCCAAAAAACTATGAAAAAAAGTAAGAAAGTTTTTATTTTTTTTGCTTTCTCCTTCAGCACATTTCTGCTCATGGGGGAGGTTTTTGCCCGCGCCTTTACGGATAATTCTCAAATCCCGCAATGGGCATCCAATTCGATAAATAAAGTACAGGAGGAAAGAATCATGACCGGTTTCGGGGACGGCAGTTTTCGCCCTCATAAAAAATTAAATCGGGCAGAGGCTGTGACATTGTTATTGCGGATGAAAAAAATCGACTCCTCCGATGTATCAGGAGGGAATGATTTTTCTGATGTTCCGGCAAGTACTTGGTTTGCTCCGGCAGTAGCGGCAGCAACCTCCCGCGGATGGATAAAAGGATTTTCAAACGGTACTTTCCAACCGGCAAAAACTCTCAACCGGGCTGAGTGGGCAACTTTGGTTTCACGGGTGTTTGATCTAGACCAAAGCGCTCCCAATGTGGGATTTAAAGATGTTCCTTCAAAAGCCTGGTTTGCCCGGCCCTCTTTTGCTTTGGCTAAAAACAATCTGATTAGAGAAAATGTAAATAAGTTTTTCCCGGAAAGAGAGGTTACTCGTGCAGATGCCGCATGGATAATGGCAAAAATCCTGGACATGCCAAGGATTATTGGTACCTCTCAAAAAAATGATTTCAGCCGGTATAGCCGTACAAATTCCAGAAGAGTCGCGGTCAAACCAAGAAATTTTAAAGCCGGAAAACAAGGATATGACATTGTAAGAAAACAATTGAATTTCGTGGCTATCCCGGATGGAGAGCAAATTAATATTCAAAAAGATTCTGATTGGTCAGATCTGGGGGTTCTTCGTGTTGAAAATAATTTGGATGACCCGACAAGCCTTCATTTTCTGACTTTTAAGTTTCGGTTCGAACGGGTAAATGTCGGTCCGTCGCAGAGTTTTTATGTAAAAATTAAGGGAGGCGGAGTAGAGCTGGAAAAAAAGGTATCGAGAAGCAGCGAGGTTACTTATACAGGACTCGATATTCATATTCCAGCAAATGACAAATCTGATTTTCAGGTTTTCATAAAACCTGATGAAAACGAGTTCTTTTACCCCCATACGGGAAAAGGATGGGTTACGGTTTTTGACGGCGGAGGATCTATGATCAGTTCTTTCAATAAAGCAAATTCCGATAGATTAAAGGGATATCGGTTTGCTCCGGTAGGTTTCGAGAACAGGAAGTTGAGGACGATAGTATTTCGTGCGGTAAAATAAAATGAGTAATATTTTTTATGATTACTAAAGCAAAGGTTTTGATAGACGAGTTGCAGTCCCTTGAGCGGGAACTTTCCAATCCCGAAGTTTATTCTGATATTCAAAAAGCCACGGAGCTTGGGCAAAAACGAAAGACGTTAACTCCAAAAGTTGAAATCGCAAAAGAATTTCTTCGGCTGATAAAACAAAAAGAAGACGCTGAAGAGATTTTAAAAACAGAAAAAGATCCGGAGATGATGGAAATGGCAAAAGCTGAGCTAGAAGAAGCGAGACAGAAGCTACCGGAAGCAGAAGAAAATCTGAGGGATGCTCTCACTCCTACAGATCCCAATAATGACAAAGCGGCTATTGTCGAAATCCGTGCGGGAGTGGGCGGCGATGAAGCATCTCTTTTTGCGGATGAAATTGCGCGAATGCTTTTGCGCTTCGCAGAAAAATGCGAGTATAAACCGGAAATCATGTCCGAATCTCCCAATGAAAGCGGCGGAATAAAAGAAATGATTTTTCGAGTGGGCGGATTTGGGGCTTATGGGAAATTGAAGTTCGAGGGGGGGGTGCATCGAGTCCAACGCATCCCGGTAACGGAATCCCAGGGGCGACTACATACTTCCGCTGTTTCCGTGGTAGTAATGCCGGAGGTGAAGGACAGTGAAGTTGATATTAATGAAGCCGATGTGCGGGTTGATGTGTTTCGTTCTTCCGGGTGTGGGGGCCAATCGGTGAATACGACTGATTCCGCAGTTCGACTAACGCATGTGCCTACGGGGATTGTAGTCACGTGCCAGGATGAGAAGTCCCAGTTGAAGAATAAAAATAAGGCTTTTAAGGTGCTGCGAGCCAGGCTTCATGCAACAGAGGAAGAAAAGAAACGGCAGGAGCTGGGGGATAAAAGACTAGCTCTTATCGGTTCGGGGGACAGATCGGACAAAATAAGAACGTATAATTTCCCACAAGATAGGGTGACTGACCATAGAATCGGACAGAATTTTTCAAATCTCCCGTCTATTATGGACGGGAATTTGGAGAAGATTGTGGAGGCTTTGTCGGTTGAGGAGAAGAAAGTAATGCATGATTGTCCGGTTTAAATTTTGGCCGAAGGTCAAATAAAAAACGGAAAGCC
>CAYVJW010000113.1:0-5391 GCA_964451885.1 uncultured Candidatus Peribacteria bacterium
TAAGCTTTTCTCATTGTACACCTTTGTTGTTCGTTTTCAAGTTTATCACTCCCGACTGCATATAACCGGTTTCCCAGAAAAACATACGGAGACCTCCCCAATAAACCGCTCAAACCTTTCGGTCACGACAACATTTCCGGTCTCGCTATCTACGGCTGTTTTTTCTCGTATAATCATCATTTTCTCCTCAATGGTTGACATTGCTGGGACAACTAAAATCACAAATAAAAACTATAAATATGACCTTAATCGTCCCAACAAACCTATTTTAGATAGTAGACAAGACAACTGCCTATCGATTCTTTTGAAGAATATAACTCCGGGATTCCGGGTTATTTTTCATTCAAAAATATCAACGGCAGATCAATGTCTACTAATATTTCGAAATTTCAAAGATCATAGTAATATAACAATACTTATGTATCACATATTTTTATTTTTGTCAAGAGATAATAGTTGACTTTTAAATAAATAATTGCTAAATGATGATTGATTATCTCTTAATTCCTTTAAAAAATGCTCCCAACAGAAAATCCGCCTACCGTACCAACTCAAAAAGAAACACCGACTGATCCAACCCAACTCGCCAAACCAACTCAAGAACAAACAGAAACCACCCTTCAAAACGCCCTTCACCAAAAATCCCGATTCGAAAGGCCTAACTTCTATCCAGAAAGATTTGACGTCCCGGATGACAAAGTAGCCAGAAAAGCTGATTTTCCGAAATACGCGCCTCCATACTTCGTAGCAGATGAAGTAGCCGCCGACCAAGTATGGGCAGATCCTGAAGACATTAGCCAATTAGAAAGGATCATTGAAAGTTACGAAGGCTCTCTCCAATTCGACGCAAAAAACCGCCCTTTAAATCCTCGCGGAAGAACCGGAATCGAAGGCAGAGGCGTACTAGGAAAATGGGGACCGAACTTTGCCGCCGACCCGATCATCACCCGCGCAAACCCGGGAACCGGACAAATCGAAATACTAGCCATAGAACGTGATGATGCCGGAAATAAACTGGTAAAAAACAGAGAAACCGGTATTTGGGAAAAAAGCACCGGCCCCACAGAAAAAGCCATCCCCGGAGGCCATGTAGATGAAGGCGAAATACTCTCCCAGACCCTCGCCCGGGAAGCAAATGAAGAAACTGGCGTAGAATTGGATATGGAGCGAGCAAAAATTTTGTACAAAGGTTACGTAGACGACCCCAGAAACACAGACCACGCCTGGATGGAAACCACCGTAGCACACCTACACTTAACACCTGAAGAAGCGAAAAAACTAAACCCGAAAGCAGGCAGTGACGCAAAATCTGTCGAATGGTGCCCATTAACAGAAGAAAACCTGGAAAATTACTACGCTAGCCATGGGGATTTTGTGAAGATGGCCTTAAGAAACCTTCAGAAATAAAATGGCAAACCTAAACCTCCACGTAATCAAAGGCGACACCGAACTCGCCCAAAGCACTTATGAGCAACTAAGGCCAGTTCTAAACAGCAGCCACATTGCCGAAGTACAAGACCCCAGAGACGCAGATGATCGATTCGTCTTGGGAGGTGACGGAACCGCGCTCACGGAAGGACGACAAGATCTCAAAATTGAAGGACTTCCACCAATATTCGGCATGAAAGCCGGAAACCTGAAAAGCAAAGGAATGTTCCTGAATGAAATTCCCCTAGATATAAGCACCGAGCAACTGGCCGAAATAATTCGAAACAGTATCGCAGAAAAGCTTTATTATCTTCACGTAACAATAACAGACATTCAAGGTCGAACAAAAGAAATCTACGCCCTCAACGATGTAAACACAATAAGAACCAGGCCACAAAGCACCGCTTTGGATATATCCATCAATGGAATAAAAAGAGCCGAAAGAGCCATGGGAGACGGATTCATCATCAGCACCCCCCAGGGATCCACCGCCTACAATCGGAGCGCCGGCGGAATCATAGCCACCTCCCAAAATACCATGCAGCTAAGGGGAATCTGTTCCTCCTTTGGATCCCTTATGCTTAATAAATCGGACACAGTAGGGCTTACCGCCCTCGAAACACAAAAAAGGCCGCAAAGAGTTGAAGCAGACGGTCAAATTATCATCGATGAGATGAAAGATTTAGTCGCCACCACCTCTCAAAGATTCTCTACTTTTTGCTTTAGACAGGGACAGACACTGGAAGATAAACTGATCGCGGAAGCGGTGAGAAAATGATATTTATATGTATATCCCCGCTGGAGCACCCTTGCAGGGTGGTCCTTTTTATTCACGCAAAAGCAACCCCCTTCTTACTGAGATCCGAGACAGGCTCTTAGGAAGTTTCATCAATATTCAATATTTGATCTTTCAATTCTCGGATTATTTAGACTGACGGCATGATATTAAATTAAGTTTGTGCAAACTATAGAACTTTTCGACCACCCTGCAAGGGTGCTCGAGCGTTAATGAAAAAGGTTTAAGTTATTTTTTACGAGCCCTTAAGGTGAGAGATAAAATAACATGTTCAAGTTCGCTCAGATTTGCATTATATAGATTTATAAAAAATTGAGTATTCTGCCAAAGCAAGAACTTTTCAAATTCACTCTCAAAGTTTTGCAACTGATCCAGTACTTTTTAACAGTTTACAATTTAGTTGACAATGAGAAAGTTCTAGTTTACAATTAATTGACAATGAAAAAACTCAAGCACGACATTGAGGAACTTGCCAAAACGCAACAAGAAATTAAGACTCAAGACATTGTCTCGCTTTTTGGAGTCTCCCGTCAATACGCCCACAAAGCAGTTTCCATACTCTGTCACGAAAAAAAACTGATTAAGATTGGAAGCACTAGGTCGAGTTTTTATTGTCTTCCAGAACATTCCAAAAAGTTGAAAAAAGTGACGCAAAAAATTCAAAATCTTCAACAACATGAACATGAAGTGTTAGAAAATTTGGAGAAAAAAGCATTCTTTTTAAAAGAAATAAATGAAAACCTATACAGCATTTTTTATTATGCCTTCTCTGAAATGCTTAACAATGCTATCGAACACTCGAAATCCTCAAATATTCAAATTTCGGTATCACTAGAGGATAAAAATTTAGAATTTCACATAGATGATTTTGGAATCGGAGTTTTTAGAAATGTTATGAAAAAGAAAAAATTAAAATCAGAATTGGAAGCTATACAGGATATTTTGAAGGGAAAAACCACAACAGCACCTCAGGCTCACTCGGGAGAAGGCATATTTTTCACTTCCAAAACAGCTGATATTTATGAATTAGAAAGTTATGGATATCGTTTGACGGTTAATAATTTAATAAGAGATACTTTTATAGAAGAAGTTCCCTCAAACAAAAAAGGAACGAAAGTTACATTCAAAATTGCCTGCGATACACAGAAGCATATGAGTGATATTTTCCATAAATACCAGACAAACCCAACAGAACATGCCTTTGATAAAACCGAAATTCAAGTAAAATTATACACCCTAGGCACAATTCATATTTCCAGATCTCAGGCAAGACGGATATTAAGCAATCTAGATAAATTCAAATCCATTATCCTTGACTTCGACAAAGTTCCAACCGTAGGCCAAGCATTTGCAGACGAGATTTTTCGCATATTTCACAGTAAACATCCAGAAATCCAAATCACCCCAATAAACATGACAAAAACAGTAGAATTCATGGTGAAGAGAGTGGGAGTTTAATCTCCTCGAGCACATGAAAAATTTAACCGCCGCAACGTCCCGAAAGTTTTCCACATTCTGCTTTTCAAAAGGACAGACATAGAAGATAAACTTAGGGTGAGAGATAAAATAACATGTTCAAGTTCGCTCAGATTTGCATTATATAGATTTATAAAAAATTGAGGAATATTGTAATATTGTGAAAGTTTTTAGAAATTTAGATGATGTGAAGCTGTGATGAAATTGTTCAAGTTATTTTGTCGCTCGCCCTTATCGCAGAAACAACGAGAAAATAAGATTTAAAAACTGAGACCGAGCGAAATTCACCCGGCCCCATATCGAGATCAATCGACAAGATGAAAACCACAACTGACTCAGGTAATCACAACAACTTCGGTCTCAACGACCTGCCAAGTAAGACCTTTTGAATCCACCGGGGGTTTCATGGAGAAATCACCACAAAGTGGCATTGCCTTCACCAAGGCATTCAGCACGAAGGTCCCATCCATTTTACCTGTTATTTTGATCGTGAGCAGCCTCCAACCCTTTTCGCTTATGGCACGCTTCAGCAAGATCTTGATCCTTAAGGCCTCCTCTTTGGTCTCCACAGACTCAACTTCAAGACAAATCGGCTTCGTATACAAGGTCACCAATCTCACATCCTTCTCAACCTGTGTAACAGCCATAGTCAATTCTCCTCTGTCAAAGATCGCCCCACTCCACCGGGATGGCCATGTGGGGTTACTTCAATCTACGAATCATCACAAACTGAAGGAACCCCCAATACCACCCACTTTAGAGCAGTGTAACTTCTTTTAATGAATTAATATTTTATATCAAGTAAATCTCAGTCACAAAATAACCCCACAATCCAAAATAATGTTCACGCCATATAGAATCCCAAAAAATCTCAACGTATCTTCCATTCGGCTTCGCTCAGGATCTTCGACGATATGTTTCAATTTTTTGGAATCCTATCTGACGCAAACCTTAAATACCTTATTCAAGTTACTTCGTGACTGAGCCTAACGTGAAACACTCTCACCAAGATCCTACAGTCTCCCGAGGCCGCCGTGGAAGTGGCCAACCTGTTCCCCAAAAATCCGCCGCTCACCCTGGCCGACTGGGAAAAAGTATCCTTCAGTCTGGCACGGCTCTATGCCGTCGATACGGCTGCAAGAATTCTGGTAAAAAATTAGGGTTACACACTAAGGGTGAGAGATAAAATAACATGTTCAAGTTCGCTCAGATTTGCATTATATAGATTTATAAAAAATTGAGGAATATTGAATATTGTGAAAGTTTTTAGAAATTTAGATGATATGAAGCTGTGATGAAATTGTTCAAGTTATTTTGTCACTCGCCCTTATCGCGGAAACAACGAGAAAATAAGATTTAAAAACTGAGACCGGGCGAAATTCACCCGATCCCGTATCTCGATCAAACGACAGAGTGCATCATAGGGATTTCAGGCCCAACAACCCGCCAGACAATCCCGTCCGCATCTTCCGGATTTTCCATAAATTGCCTACCCACGAATGGCATTGTATTCACCAGGACATACAGCTCGTAGATTCCAGGGCCTCTGCCTCTCAGTCCGGCCTCCATGACCATCCACTAGAATAGTGTCATTTCTTTTAATAAATTAACATCTTAGTGTCAATTATTTGTTGGTTCGGCCGAATAGCCAGAGCCCATTGCTGAGCTCCAGCCTTCTAAGAACCGGACTT